>JAIOOZ010000144.1 GCA_021414185.1 Betaproteobacteria bacterium | reverse complement strand
GACGTAAAACCGCCGCGGACAATTACGGTCACGCGGCGGGTTGAGACTGCTTGAAACGAACCGGTATGGTTATTTGCTGCCGGTCACATCGACATCGACGCGGCGATCCGGCTGCAGGCAGGCGATGACCTTGGCGCTTTTCGGGCCGGCGCATTCGCCCGGCTTGGTCATAGGCTGCGATTTGCCCTTGCCGTCCGTGCTGATTTTATTGGCCGGGATTTCCTTGCTGGTCAGATAGTCCTTGACCGCGGCGGCGCGGCGCTCGGACAGTTTCTGATTGTAGGAGACGCTGCCGAACCGGTCCGCATGGCCGACCGTAACGATGACTTCGTAGTTGGCGCCCTGCAAAGTGCGCGCGAGTTCGTCGAGCATCGTCTTGCCTTCGGGTTTGAGCACCGCTTTGTCGAAATCGAACAGGGCGTCGGCCGAGAAGTTGATTTTTTGCGGGAGCATTTTTTCCGGCGCTTTTTTGGCCGGGGGTGCCGCCGGGGTCGCCGGCCTGGCTGGCGTTGCCGGCGCCTGCGCTACTGCAACCGGTTTCGGGCACAGCTCGGGAGTGCACTGCTGGCAGGCCTTGGCGGCAGCGGCGCGCGCGGGCGTCCAGTCGCTGGTGCGCACGCAGATCGTGCCGCCCACTGCGGTGACGACGTCAAAATTCGGGCCATTAACCAGGTAACCCTGGTTGGTGCTGTTGACCTGGGCCATCGCCAGCGCGGGAAACAGCGCGGCGACACCGGCCAGGACTAACGTTCTTGCTGCAATCATGATGTGTGCTCCTGTTGGATCAATGCATCGAACCGCAACTGCCGGTCGCCGACGCTTTGACCGTAACGCGATTGTCGCGGCCTGCGCTCGATAGTTCTGTGCGTTAGCGTACGCAGCGCCTGCAAGGGGCCGCCGCGTGCGCGGACTTCCTAGCGCACGTGAAAATTGCCGCCGCCGAAGAGCCCGACCAGCCCGATAATGATCAGGTAGGCGGCGACGATGTAATTCAGCAGGCGCGGCATGACCAGGATGAGTATGCCGGCGATCAGCGAGACGACGGGGCCGATGGTAAGGGTGAGGTTCATGGCGGTTCCTTTTTCTGTATGGTGGGGCACCGGGCATTCAATAGTTCAGGCCCGTGTGTGGCGGCAAGTATCGACTTGGACAGACCGGCTATCTGTGCGCCTTCGTACATACCGGGCCGGGCCCGGCATCTGCCGCAACGCGCTCGTATCTGCTAACCTTTGCGGAGTTTCCCCAAGGAGGATCACTTGAAAAAATATAATTCAGCGCCAGTGCGCGCAGGCATCGCCATGGCTGCCGGGCTTGCGCTCGCTGCAAACTGCGGCGCCCAGGATCAGTACCCGAGCCAGCAGATCAAGATCATCGTGCCGTTTTCGGCAGGCGGCGGCACCGATCTCACCGCCCGCCTCATCGGCGAGCAGATGCGCAAAACGTTTAACCAGCCAGTGGTGATCGACAACCGGGTCGGCGGCAGCGGCATGATAGGCACCAACGCGGTGGCCAAGGCCGCAGCCGACGGCTACACGCTGTTACTGGCCTCGGGCGAAATGGCCATCAACCCGCACCTCTTCCCGCAAATACCGTACGACACGGATAAAGACCTGATGCCGCTTTCCAACGGGGTCAAGGTGCCCAACGTGCTCACCGTCAACACGGACGTCCCGGCGAAGAACATCCAGGAACTGATTGCCTACGCGAAAGCCAACCCCGGCAAGCTGACTTACGCGTCAAGCGGCATTGGCAACGCGCAGCACCTGACCGGCGAGATGCTGAACAAGGCGGCCGGCATTTCAGTCCAGCACATCCCGTTCAAAGGCGCGGCGCCGCAGCTCGCCGACACCGCCGGCAAGCACGTGACCTATACGTTTGCCAGCATAGGCGCGTCGCTGCCTTTTATTCAGAGCGGGAAACTGCGGCCAATCGCGGTGACGTCGCTTACGCGCGCCTCAGTTCTGCCCGACGTGCCGGCGATTGCCGAATACAAACCGCTGTCGACTTTCGAACTGGTGAATTTCTTCGGCATGTACGCGCCGGCAGCGACGCCCGACCCGGTCATCCGAAAATTGAACGCCACCATCGTGCAGGCGCTGAAGACGCCGGAGATCGCGGGCAAGTTAAGGGAACTCGGGTTCGAGCCGGCGCCCACCACGCCGGAGCAGTTCCGCGATTTCCTGCGCGCGGAATCGGCAAAGTTCGCGAAAATAATCGTCGACGCGAACGTGAAAGTCGAGCAGTAACGGCGATTACAAAAAATTGCCGCGCTAGTCGGGCTTGATGCCGGCCTCGCGGATCACCTTGCTCCACAGCTCGCGCTCGCGCGCGAGCAATTTCTTCAGTTCGTCGGGCGGCCCCCACAACGGTTCAGCGCCCTGTGCGAGCAGGCGGTCGCGCACGTCGGCTTGCTGCATGATGCTGGAGATTTCAGCGTTGAGCTTTTTAATGATCGCCGGCGGCGTGCCGGCTGCCCCGAGCACGCCAAACCAGCCGCCCGACTGAAATCCGGGCGCGCCGGACTCCGCAATGGTCGGCAATTCGGGCACAACCACCGAGCGCTTGGCGCTCGTCACCGCCAGCCCGCGCAGTGCGCCGCTTTTCATGTACGGCACCACCACCAGCACGTTGTCGATGGCGGCCTGCAAACGTCCGCCGATCAGGTCCGGCAGCAGCACGCCGGTGCCTTTGTACGGCACGTAGAGCATGTCGAATCCCACGGTGCGCTTGAGAAGCTCACCGGAGAGGCGCTGCACCGAGCCCGGCGTCGAGCCCGCGAAATTAATCTGGCCAGGCCGCGCCTTGGCATAGGCGAAAAACTCCTGCATCGAGTTCACCGGCAATGAGGGATGCACGACGAACACGTACGGCGAGGTCGCGAACAGCGCGATCGGCGCGAAATCCCGGGTCGTATCGAACGACAGTTTCGTATACAGGCTGGAGATGGTGCCGAACGAGCCGCCCGCCATCATCAGCGTATAGCCGTCGGGCTGCGATTTGGCGACGAGCTCGGCGCCGATGATGCCGCTGGCGCCCGCCCGGTTGTCGACCACCACCTGCTGGCCGAAACGCTCCGCGAGTTTTGCCGCCAGCTGGCGGCCCATGATGTCGGTGGAGCCGCCGGGCGGCAGGCCGATGATCATGCGGATGGGGCGCTGCGGATAGTCCTGCGCCTGCACCGCAACTGCGGCAAACACACAAAGCAAGGCGCACAGGCGCCGCAGATACTCCTGCATGACGACCCCTCCCGGATTGCGCTACAGCGCGCGGCGCTACTTCTTGGCGGTGGCGCCCGCGGCTAGCAACTTGTTCTTTTTCAGATTACGCAACTCGGCCTGCCGGCGCTTGTAGCACGCGAGGCAGATCCAGCGCGTGGTGCCGATTTTTTTGAACTCGCCGGTGGTCCAGTGACTGCCGGTGCTGCAGAACCGCTTTTTGATTTCGGCAGTCGGGGTGGTTATTTTGGCATCCATAGCGCTAATAGTAACAGGCAATCGCCCGTCCGGCATGTCAGACATTGGTCTCGATGTTGTCGATGAGGCGCGTTTTACCGAGCCGGGCCGCCGCCAGCACCACCAGCCCGCGCTCGCCGTTTTGCGGCGGCTGCAGGTCGCTTTGCCGGCGCACCGCGATGTAATCCGGTTTCCAGCCGTGGTGCGCGAGTTCCGCCATGACATCGAGCTCGATGCGCTGGTAATCGCGCGCGCCGCTGCCGAGTTCGTCGCGTGCCTTGCACAATTGCTGATAGAGGCGCGGCGCTTCGCGGCGCTCGTCGGCCGACAGATACGCATTGCGCGAAGACAGCGCGAGCCCGTCCGCCGCGCGCACGGTCTCGGCCAGTATGAGATCGATCGGCAATGCCAACTGGCGCACCATGTTGGTCAGTACCAGGCACTGCTGGTAATCCTTCTTGCCGAAGATCGCCGAGTGCGGCGACACCATGTTGAAAAGTTTGAGCACCACGGTTGCCACCCCGCGGAAATGTCCCGGGCGCGCCGCGCCGTCGAGGATGTGCTGCAGGTCGGAAGGCTCGACCACGTAGGTCTGCGGCGCCGGATAAATTTCTTTTTCGTCGGGGACGAACCACCGTGCACGCCGCGCGCGGCTTGGCGAGATTGATGAGCTGGATGTGCCCCGCGTGCAAATTGCCCATCGTGGGCACGAACACGTTGTTCGGCTCGCGCTGCAGGCGTTCGCGCAAGGCGGCGACTGAATGAATGACGTCCATGTGCTTAAGGCAGGATTGAGGACCGAGGATCGAGGATTGAGGGAGCGCTATTCTAATCCAATCCTAGCGGCTGGAATTGACGCGAACCTGTATCTTTAATGCTCAATCCTCAATCCTCAATCCTCAATCCTCGATCCTCAATCCTCAATCCTAGTAAGAATGCTCGGCCGCCGGAAACGTCATCGCTTTGACTTCGCGCACGTAGGCCTCGACCGCGCCTTGCACGCTGCCGGCACCGGCGAGGAAATTCTTGACGAAACGCGCTTTCTTGCCGGGATAGACGTCGAGCATGTCGTGCAGGACGAGGACCTGGCCCGAGCAAT
>JAIOOZ010000662.1 GCA_021414185.1 Betaproteobacteria bacterium | reverse complement strand
TGTTCGACGAAGTGAACCGCGTGGTGCCTATCGGCGATTTGCGCTGGGTGTTCGGCCACATATCCGTGCTGACGCAGGACGAGATCAACCGCGCGGCGGATCTTGGCCTTGCGGTCTCCACGCATACCAACCGCTACATTTACAAAGAGGGCCATCTGCTGCAGCAACGGCTGGGAGCGGGCCGCGAGAACGAGATTTCCCCGCTGCGCTCGCTGGTCGACGCAGGCGTGAAACTCTCGCTCGGCACTGACAACGTACCGGTGTCGATGTTCTACCCGATCTGGCAAGCCGTCGCGCGCAAAAGCCTTTACACCGGCGAAGTGATCGCGCCGGAACAAAAACTATCGCGGGAACAGGCGTTGCGCGCCGCGACCGTCGATAGCGCCTGGCTGACTTTCGAGGAAGACAAAAAGGGTTCGATAGAGCCCGGCAAGTTTGCCGATCTCGCGGTGCTGAGCGCCGATCCGCTGACGGTGGAAGAAGACGGGCTGAAGGACATTTCGTCCGAACTGACGATAGTGGGCGGCAAAGTCGTATGGAGCAACGGTGAAGCGGGTTAGAGCAAAGCAGAGCCGGCGTAAAATGCGAATTCTTAAAAATGTTCTGCTGGCCGCGGCCGCGCTTGGCTGCGGGGTCGCGGGCAATGCAAGCTCGCAGCCGGCCCCTTATCCGGCGAAGGTGATACGCCTTGTCGTGCCGTATGCATCGGGCGGGTTCAACGACATCCTCGGCCGCATGGCCGCGCGAAAAATCGCCGAGGCGGTTGGCCAGTCCGTCGTGGTCGAGAACCGGCCCGGAGCGGAAGGCTCGATCGGACTCAATCTCGTAGCCAAGGCGCCGCCCGACGGCTATCTGCTCAGCATGGGCAGCGGTAATCTGACCATCCTGCCCCATCTCACCAAAAGCCTGCCGTACGATCCGCTGCGCGATTTCGCGCCGGTCTCGAACACCGCATTTGTGCCTTACGTGGTGTGCGTCAACGTCGCGGTGCCGGCAAAGACCGTGCAGGAGCTGATTGC
>JAIOOZ010000661.1 GCA_021414185.1 Betaproteobacteria bacterium | reverse complement strand
CGGTCGCAGCACTTTCGGACGGCTCGTTCTGGTCGGCGACCGCCGACGTGGTCGTCACCCTTTCCGCCTGTTACGACGCGACCTGACCCATGACCGCACGAGTGCAGGTTCCCAAACAGGCAAAGCGCGGCGAAGTGATCGAAATCCGCATCGCCATCCAGCATCCGATGGAAACGGGGTTCCGGCTCGATGACGGTGGCCGCGCGATCACCAAGAACGTCGTCAACAAGTTCACCTGCCGTTACAACGGCATCGAGATATTTCGCGCCGAAATGGGGTCGGGGATAGCCGCCAATCCGTTTCTGGATTTCTTTACAGTGGCTGAGGCCAGCGGCGAACTGGTGTTCGACTGGATAGACGATGAAGGCGTGACCGGGTCGGAGCGCGTGGCGCTCACGGTGACCGGATGACCGCACGCTTGCTGCGCTTCGGCGCACTCGCAATGTTGCTCGCGCTGACCGGCGCCAGTCATGCGCAACGCGCGGCGGTGCAGCCGCAGCCGCTCAAGTCGGGGCTCGAATTTACCGGCGCCGAAGTGCGCGAACTGCAGCACGACGATTTCGCCAATCCCGGCATGCTGTGGGCCGCGCGCGGCGAAACGTTGTGGCAGGAAGCCGCGGGCCGCGAAGCGAAATCGTGCGCGAGCTGTCACAGCGATGCAAAGACCAGCATGCAGGGCGTGGCGACACGCTATCCGCGCATCGATGCCGGAGCCGCGCGCCTGATCAATCTGGAAGGCCGCATCCGCGAGTGCCGCGAGCGCCGCCAGCAGGCGGAGCCGTTCAAGTACGAATCGGCCGAACTGCTGGGGCTGACCGCCTACGTCACGCAGCAGTCGCGCGGCATGCCCATGAAGACGGTGATCGACTGGCAGAACCGCCACAATTTCGAGGCCGGACGCGCGATGTATTACCGGCGCATGGGGCAAATGAACCTGTCGTGCGCGCAATGCCACCAGGAAAACTGGGGCAAGAAGCTCGGCCCCGAAACCATCAGCCAGGGCCATAGCGTGGCCTATCCGATTTACCGGCTGGAATGGCAGACCATGGGTTCCCTGCACCGCCGCTTCCGCAGCTGTCAGTCGGGCGTGCGCGCCGAGCTGCTGCCGCAGGGTTCGCCCGAATTTCTCGATCTCGAGCTGTACCTGGCGTGGCGCGCCGGCAATTTGCCGATCGAGACGCCGGGCGTGCGCCGCTAGCCGCCGCCGTCAGCCGGCAGCTTTATCTTTGGCGTGACCTGAAATGCGGGTGAAGCGTACGCGGTCGAAATCCTCGCCCTGCTCGAGCAATTCTTCGAAGCGGAAATGCTGCCTGCTGTCGCCTATCATCGCTTCGTAGACGATGCCGGCGATGCATTCGCCGCGCGGCGCCAGCAATTCGTGGCGCTTTCTCTCGGCCATGCTGGCGCCCAGCAGCAGCACGTTGACGTAGTCGTTGCCGGACGCATCCGAAGCGCTTGAATAATTCTGCACGCTCATGCCGCCGTGACCGACCCGGCGCAGCAGCACCGTAGCCGGTTTTTTCGCCAGCACTTCGATGCCCGCCAGGCCGTGTTCGTCGTCGTCGCGAAACAGGCGCCGCACCACGCCGACCCACCACGGCTTGTCATCAAATTTGAGCGCACATAGCGTGCCTATCCTGACCGCGGGTTCGCTCGTTCGCGCTACAGCAGCGCTCAAGCCCCAGTTACTGGCATCGCGCTGCAGCCATTTTTCGGCCACTGTCATGGCGGCCGGGTCGGCGATGATGCCGAGCCGCTCGCGGAGTTTCAGGTCGAGCCCGATCACGAGTTCGCCCCAGTCGCGGTACTGCACGCGGGGGATCTGGCGCCAGGCGTTGGCAAATCCCGGGATCACGCCGATGTCCGCAGCGGCCGCGCGGCGTTTCTCGTGCCGGTATGGTGGCTGCTCGCCCCAGTAGCGCGCGAGGCGTTCCAGCACGACCAGTTTTTCCTGTGATGTGTATTCCTCGCCGAAGCGTTGTTCCTTGACGTGCGAATCGGCGGCGAGCCTCCGTATGACTTCCCGGATCTTGACCGTGACGGCGCCGCTACCGAAAAAGCGCGCGGTCGGCTGCAGCGTGGTGACGCCGGTGGCAAGTTCGGGCGGGCGCGGCAGCGCGAGATCGAACGCCCAGTTGCACGCGGCTTTGGGTTTCTGATCGAAGAGGCAGGCATCCGCGTAACGCGCCGCCACGCGCGCCGCGATATCGGTTTGCTGCGGCAGCATTGAATCCGGCCGCGCGATTTCGAGCAATGCCGCGCGCAGCACTTCCTGGCGCGCGGTGGTGGGCATGGTATCGCCGGGATAGCCAATGACGCGCCTGTCGTCGCAGCCTGCTTTCCCGCTCACCTGGTACATATCGTACAATGCCTGCCACAACGGCTCGCCCACCGGCATGTAGCGCAGGTGCAGCACGCGGGCCTGGCCCGCCAGCGCGCGTATCACGCGCACGATCAACAACGGCAGGTCGCCGTCGTGAGCACGCAGCAGTTTGGGATCGCGCTGCATTTCATCCAGGCACAGGCGGTACGCTTGCTCCACGCGTTGCCAGTAATGCAGCATCGCCTGCCATAACTGCAGGCGTTCGAATTCCGTGAGCGCGCGCTGCGTGAGATACAGTCGGGTAAGGTCGGGTTCGAACGGCTGGCCGGCTTCGTCCACCACCCGCATCACCGCGAGGCGGTTGGCGAGCGGAAAGCCCGCGGCCTGCGTGAGAGTAGTGAGCCACGAAGAGATCTCTTCGAGCGCTTTCAACGGCTCGTCGGACAGCCCGGTCAGCAGCCGCTCGGCCTCCTCGACGGAATGCATCGGGTGGTCGGTTTTTTGCGACGTCAGCCAGTCCAGCATCGTTGCGCCCCGGTCATGCTGCTATTGCGGCTGTCGGCCGGCCAGCGCGCGCACCGCCGCCGTTGGCCGGGAAAAGCGTGGCTGCGAGGCGGGCAGCCTGCGCCGCTGCGTCAGCGCAACGCGGCGTTGATTTTTTCGAGCGCCACCGAACCCGGGCACAATTCGCGCTCGGACAGGCGGTTCAAAGGGGTGTCTACGGTATTCAGATGTTCGTGCAGGTCGGACGACTCGGGGTCGACGTAGAGCAGCCCGGTCACCACTTCGCCCGCCGCCGCGCGTTCCTGCAGGTAGTGCATGACCTTGATGCGATCGGTCGCGTCGTAGTCCTGGGCGAGTTTGCGCAGGCGCAGCACGCTGCCGTCATGTTGCGTGACCGTAGTCACCGTGCCCGGTGCGTAATCGGCGGTGATTTCGTCGCGGCCGCTGATGAAGTCGAGCCGGTTGACCGCTTCGTTGTGCTCGCGCACGTAGTCGTAGCTCTTGGTCGAGCCGGAGTGGTTGTTGAACGCGACGCAAGGCGACACGACGTCGATGAACGCGGCGCCCTTGTGCTCGATGGCCGCCTTGATGAGCGGCACCAGCTGTGCCTTGTCGCCCGAGAAACTGCGCGCGACAAAGCTTGCGCCGAGTTGGAGGGCGAGGCTCGCCATGTCGATCGGCTCGTCGCTGTTGGCGATGCCGCGCTTGGATTTCGAGCCCTTGTCCGCGGTGGCGGAGAACTGGCCTTTGGTCAGGCCGTAGACGCCGTTGTTTTCGACGATGTAAACCATGTTGACGGCGCGGCGCATGCAGTGCGCGAACTGGCCGAGGCCGATCGACGCGGAATCGCCGTCGCCCGACACGCCCAGGTAAAGCAGGTCGCGGTTGGCGAGATTGGCGCCGGTGGCGACCGACGGCATGCGGCCGTGGACGCTGTTGAAGCCGTGCGAGTTGCCGAGGAAGTAATCGGGGGTTTTCGACGAGCAGCCTATGCCCGACAGCTTGGCGACTCTATGTGGCTCGATATCCGTTTCCCAGCACGCCTGGATGATGGCGGCCGAAATCGAATCGTGGCCGCAGCCGGCGCACAGCGTCGAGATGCGGCCCTCGTAGTCGCGGCGGGTGTGGCCCACCGTGTTCTTCGGCAGGTCGGGATGATGCAGCTTCGGTTTGGCGAGATAAGTCATGACACCACCTTCTTCAACGGGACGACCGTGCGCGCGGCGGCGTGCTGCGAAATCTGGTCGACGATGAAACGCGCGGTAATCGGCGTGCCATCGTAATGCAGCACCGACAGGAGGCGCGACGCATTGATTTTGGCCTCGGTGATCAGCAGGGTTTTCAACTGCGCGTCGCGGTTCTGCTCGATCACGAACACCCACGGGTGCGAGGCAACGAAGTCGTTGATTTCGTCCTGGAACGGGAAGCTGCGCACGCGCAGCGCATTGACGTGGATGCCGCGTTCCGCCAGCACGTCGAGCGCTTCCTGCATTGCGGGGCTGGTCGAGCCGTAGAAAATGGCGCCGAAGCGCGCCGGCTTGTCGGCCGGGTAGAGCAGCGGCGCCGGCACCAGTTTCTTGGCGGACTCGAACTTGCGCAGCAGGCGCTGCACATTATCGACGTAATCCGGACCGGTTTCGCTGTAACCCGCATAGCGGTTCTTGGTGGTGCCGCGCGTGAAGTAGCCGCCGCGCGTCGCGTGGGTGCCGGGGTACGTGCGGTAGGTGATGCCGTCGCCGTCAACGTCGAGGTAACGGCCGAAATCGCGGCCGGTGTCGAGCATTTGTTCGGTCATGATCTTGCCGCGATCGTAGGTCTGTTTGTCATCCCATTTGAATGGCGCGCACAGGCGCGTGTTCATGCCGATGTCGAGATCGGTCATCATGAAGATCGGCGTCTGCAGCCGCTCGGCGAGATCGAAGGCCTTGGCGGTGAACTCGAAACACTCGGTCGGGTCTTCCGGGAACAGCAGCACGTGCTTGGTGTCACCGTGCGACGCATACGCGCAGGCCAGCACGTCGGACTGCTGGGTGCGCGTCGGCATGCCGGTGGACGGGCCGCCGCGCTGCACGTCGACGATCACCGCCGGGATTTCCGCGAAATAGGCGAGGCCGATGAATTCGGTCATCAGCGAGATGCCGGGGCCGGACGTCGCGGTGAACGCGCGCGCGCCGTTCCAGCTCGCGCCTATTACCATGCCGATGGAGGCGAGTTCGTCTTCGGCCTGCACGATGGCGAATTTGCTTTTGCCGTCGGCCGGGTCGACGCGGTGCTTCTGGCAATACTTGATGAAAGCTTCGGCGAGCGACGACGACGGCGTGATCGGGTACCACGCGCAGACCGTGGCGCCGCCGTAAACCGCGCCCAGCGCAGCAGCGCTGTTGCCGTCGATGAATATCTTGTCGCCGACATTGTCCGCGCGCTTGACCTTGAGGCCGATGGGGCCGCCGAGGTGTTGTTGTGCATAGTCACGGCCGAGACGAAGCGCTTTGACGTTCGACTGCAGCAGCGCTTCCTTGCCTTTGTACTGCTCCGAGAACAGGCGCTCGATTTCATTCGGATCGATGTCGAGCAAAGCGGACAGTGCGCCGACGTAAATGATGTTCTTGAACAACTGGCGCTGGCGCGGATCGGTATAAGTCGAATTGCAGATCTCGGTCAGCGGCATGCCGATCACGTTGATGTCGGCGCGGAACTTGGATTGCGGCAGCGGCTTGGTGTTGTCGTAGAACAGATAGCCGCCGTCTTCGATTTCCTTGACGTCGGCGTCCCACGTCTGCGGGTTCATCGCCACCATCAGGTCGACGCCGCCGCGCCGTCCCTGGTAGCCGTTTTCAGTAACGCGCACTTCGTACCACGTCGGCAGGCCCTGGATGTTGGACGGGAAGATGTTGCGCGGGGCGACCGGCACGCCCATGCGCAGGATGGAGCGCGCGAATATCTCATTGGCGGAGGCCGAGCCCGAGCCGTTGACGTTGGCGAACTTGACGACGAAATCGTTGGTGGAGTTTATGCGTTTCATCCCGGCCTCAGGCTGCTTTGCGTTGCGGTTTGTGCTTCATGCCGCGCGTCGTTGCGGTTTGTTTCTGCAGCCGGGTCCGGCGTGCGTCATCTCGAGCAAATACTTCTGCATGTCCCACGCGCCGGTCGGGCAGCGTTCGGCGCACAGGCCGCAGTGCAGGCAGACGTCCTCATCCTTGGCCATGATGCGGCCGGTCTTGAGCTTGGCGGACACATAGATGTCCTGCGTCAGGTTGCCGGCCGGCGCGTTCAGGCGCGCGCGCAGTTCCTTTTCTTCGCCATCCGCCGTGAAGGTGATGCAGTCCATCGGGCAGATGTCGACGCAGGCGTCGCATTCGATGCACAGCTTGTCGCTGAACACTGTCTGCGCGTCGCAGTTCAGGCAGCGTTCGGCTTCAGCGAACGCGAGCTTGGGGTCGAAACCGAGCTCGACTTCGACCTTGATGTTCTTCAGCGCGATCTTCTGGTCTTTCAGCGGCACCTTGAAACGCTGGTCGTTGGAGATCGCGTTATCGTAGCTCCATTCGTGGATGCCCATTTTCTGCGACATCAGGTGCACCATGGGCGCCGGGCGTTCTTTAACGTCTTCGCCGTTGCACAGCTTGTCGATTGAAATCGCGGCCTCGTGTCCGTGCGCGACCGCCCAGATGATGTTCTTGGGGCCGAACGCCGAGTCGCCGCCGAAAAACACGTTGGGGATCGACGATTGCATGGTGACCTTGTCGACCACCGGCATGCCCCATTTGTCGAATTCGATGCCACTGTCGCGCTCGATCCACGGAAAAGCGTTTTCCTGGCCGACGGCGACCAGCACGTCATCGCACTCGAAATGCTGATCCGGTTCGCCGGTCGGCACCAGGTTGCGGCGGCCTTTGGCGTCGTACTCGGCCTTCACTTTTTCGAAGACCATGCCGGTCAATTTGCCGTTGTCGTGCTTGAACGATTTCGGCACGAGGAAATTGATGATGGGGATGCCTTCGTGCTGGGCGTCTTCTTTTTCCCACGGGCTTGCTTTCATTTCCTCGAAGCCCGAGCGCACGATCACTTTGACGTCGTCGCCGCCCAGGCGCTTGCTCGAGCGACAGCAGTCCATCGCGGTATTGCCGCCGCCCAACACGATCACGCGCTTGCCGATTTTGTCGACGTGGCCGAACGACACGCTGTTCAGCCAGTCGATGCCGATGTGGATGTTCTTGGCGGCTTCCTGGCGCCCCGGTATTTCGAGGTCGCGCCCGCGCGGCGCACCGGTGCCGACGAAAATCGCGTCGTATTTTTCGGTGAGTATCTGTTTAAGGCTGTCGATGCGTTTGCCGCCGACGAATTTGACGCCGATGTTGAGGATGTAATTCACCTCCTCGTCGATCACGGATTCGGGCAGGCGGAATTTCGGGATCTGCGTGCGTATCATGCCGCCCGCCTGCTTGTCGCCGTCGAACACGGTGACTTCATAACCGAGGGGCGCGAGATCGCGCGCGACCGTCAGCGATGCAGGCCCGGCACCGATCAGCGCGATGCGTTTGCCGTTTGTTTTGGCGGGCGCTTTCGGCAGGCGCGCGGTAATGTCGTCTTTGTAATCGGCGGCGACTCGCTTCAGGCGGCAGATTGCTACCGGCTCGGGTTTCTCGCCGTTGTTTTCTTCGACGCGGCCGCGGCGGCAAGCAGGTTCGCACGGACGATCGCAGGTGCGGCCCAGGATGCCGGGGAATACGTTCGATTCCCAGTTGACCATGTAGGCATCGCTGTAGCGTTCGGCGGCAATCAGGCGGATGTATTCGGGAACCGGCGTGTGAGCGGGACATGCCCACTGGCAATCAACTACTTTATGGAAATAATCAGGCTGGTGAATATCGGTCGGCTTCAAATCGTCTCCTCGTTACGCCTTTTCGTTCTTCGTTGCTCAGCTTTGCCAGTCAGACGTAATAACGCTTGAGCCGTGAAACGGGTGCATGGTGACATTCGGTGGCCGCTAGTTTACGCTTGTGTTTCGGCGCTGAAAAGGCCTGCAATTTCAAGTACTAGTGACGAATGTAGCGGCGGCGCACCAAGCGCCGTCGGCAACTGGCGCCGGTACAGCGCAGCGCAACATGTAAGACGCGCAAAAAGATGCAGGTAAACCTCTAATTTGAAAATGAAAACAGTCATTTAATCCGCCGCTGGCAGCGGTAACGGGCTAAAATAGGCGGTCATCCGGATATGAAGGCAAAGCATGAAACCAAAAATTACCGTCGCATGGGAACACTTGGGCACAGTCGGCGGCACGCGCTATGACGCGTCGAAATGGACCGAGGATCGCTCGACACTGTGGGTCACCCTGTGGTCCGACCAGTTGAAGCGCGTCAGCAGCGGCGTTTATCGCTACACCTTGTGCGAAGACAAGGATCTCGAACGCTCGACCGGCGCGCGCCATCATGCCAATGTGAGCGAAGCCATCGAGCGCGGCGTGCCGGTGAAGGGTTTTCTGGTGTGGCCGAAGAAAGAACAGACTGCTCAGGGCCACCGCGGTGTCGAGGATGCCGATCCCAAGCGCCAGTATGAAATCGAGGTCGAAAGCCGCGAAGGCAACGTGGTGGTCGCACTCGCCAAGGGCATGTAGCAAACGGCGGGCGTTCAGCCCGTCTAAATGCCGGCACGCCGCCGGCTGAAAAATTTCCCTCCCCGCCGGATTCGCAGGCACAGGAATTGCGATAGTTGCGCTCATGCGCGACTTTTCAGATGGCAAAGCGGGTTTTGGCGTCGGCACTTCGGCAACCTGTCGATACGCTGACAATTCACACAACAGGCTGCGGCCGTGACCGCGGCCGCTTATTCCATCGACGACCTGCAACGCGGCATCCGGCTCGCTTTTGCCGTTCCGGAGACACATGTCGCGAGCGCGCTTGGTTACCTCATGCGCGGCGGGCCTGCGTTGGAGCATTTCTCCGACGAGATCTGCGGCATGTTCCACGCGCTGGCCACCCCGCAGGGCTCATCGCTGTGCGCGGGACTATTGAAAATCAGGCTTGAATTGCGCGCCGCCAAGCTGCGCCAGACGCGCGACGTCGATAGCTTCTGGCGCCTGCTGGAACGTCAATCGCGGGTTTGAATCCGGCGGCGGACGCCTGGCGTCCTGAGCGCACTGCCTTATCTAGGTTGTTTTGCGCTTGCGGGGGGCGGCGGTTTTGCGCGGGGCCTTAGGGGGCGCAGGCCGCGGCTCTATCGCCAGCTCGGGACCGCGCAAGAACACCTGCACCTTCAATTCGAGAAAACCGTGGCGCAGGCCGTCGAACTCGCGCTTGGGGTCGGCCACGTATTCGCTGATCTGGCTGAATTTGAGCACCGCGACGTGATCGGTGCGGATATTGCGGATGCGCACCTGCTCGTCTTCGACCTCCTGCAGGAGCCAGTCATCATCCATGATGCGCAGCTCGGTCACGCCGCGAAAACGGCGCGCAGGCGGCCGCAGCCTCACACGATGATGAATGCACTTGGCGAGCTTGGTTTTGGTGACGGCCATGGTTTAACGCACTGCGCGCGCAATTACGGGGTTTCGCCCTCGACTGGCGGCGGGGCGGGAGGGGCTGCCGGGTCGGCCTGCGGTTCACCGGGGTTTTCGGCCAGCTTGCGCAGGCGTTTTTCCTCTTTCTTTTTCTTCTTCGCCAGTTCTTTCTGGCGCTTTTCGAACTGATAGTTTGGTTTGGCCAATGGCTTGTCCTTTGTAAGGCAGGTGTCTAATTATGCGCCCGGAACCCGTTGTTTGGCAGCAAATTCGGCGGGCCCGGATTGCGCCAGCAGGCGGTCGAGCTGCCCGGCGAAAGCCTGGCGGTCGCCATGGTTGAAAGGCGGGGGGCCGCCGGTGTCCACTCCGCTGGCCCGCAGTTCGTCCATGAATTTGCGCATGGTCAGGCGCGCCTCGATGTTGTCCCGGGTAAAAAGCTCGCCGCGCGGATCGAGCACACGCCCGCCTTTGTCGAGAACGGCGGCGGCGAGCGGGATGTCGGCAGTGATGACGAGGTCCCCCGTGCGCAATTCCTCGGCTATCTTGTCGTCGGCCACGTCGAAGCCGGCGGCGACCTGGATCGTGTTGATATAGGCCGACGGCGGGGTGCGCAAAGGCTTGTTGGCAACCAGGGTCAGCGCGATTTTCAGCCGGTCCGCCGCGCGGAACAGGATTTCCTTGATCGGGTTGGGGCAGGCATCGGCATCAACCCAGATTCGCATGAGCGTTCACTTTGGTAAACGCCCATTATCGCAGACTAGGAGACATTCAAACGCCTCTCCCGGAGCCGGGAGAGGCGCGAGGGCTATGCTCAGCGGCCGCGATAGTCGTGATGACGATGGTCGCGAAACTCGTGATGGCGGTGCTCGAAGCGGTGATGCCGCTCGTGCCAGCGCGGGTCGCCGTGGCGATAGACGACCGGTGTTGCATAGACGGGAGCCGGTGCGACATAGACCGGCACCGGCGAACCGAGCTGGACAAATACATCGACCCCGGCAAACGCCGGCGCTGCGGCGAGCAAACCTGCTACTGCGACAATACTCAAGATGCGTTTCATGGCTCTTCTCCTTGGTCGTCGCGCCTCGTTAGAGGGCGCGGCTGAAATGCGTGCAATCCACGCACCATGATTAACGCATGAGCCGGGAGAAAAACTATTGCTCCCCAGTTAAGTATTGTGTCGTTTTGTAACCGGACGGCGGCACGCTATTTTTTCGGCGGCATCATGTCCGTGCATACGCCTTCGTAGATTTCGGCCGCCATGCCGACCGATTCGCCGAGCGTCGGGTGCGGATGTATGGTCTTGCCTATATCGACGGCGTCGGCGCCGAGTTCTACGGCGAGCGCCAACTCGCTGATGAGATCGCCCGCATGCGTGCCGACGATGCCGCCGCCCAGTATGCGATGCGTCTCGTGGTCGAATATGAGTTTGGTGAAACCTTCGTCGCGTCCGTTGGCGATCGCGCGTCCGCTCGCCGCCCACGGAAACTTGCCGACGCCGATTTTGATGCCCTGTTTCTTCGCTTCGTCTTCGGTGAGACCCACCCACGCGACTTCAGGGTCGGTGTAAGCGACCGACGGAATTACCCGCGCATCGAAAAACGATTTTTGGCCGGCGGCCGCTTCGGCGGCAACGTGCCCTTCGTGCACGGCCTTGTGCGCGAGCATGGGCTGGCCGACGATGTCGCCGATCGCGTAAATGTGCGGCACGTTGGTGCGCATCTGCTTGTCGACGGCAATGTAGCCGCGCTGATCGACCGCAACGCCCGCTTTGTCGGCGCCTATCTTGTTGCCGTTCGGGCTGCGGCCGACGCCGACCAGCACGAAGTCGTAAACCTGCGGCTCGGCAGGCGCCTGCTCGCCTTCGAATTTGACTTTGATGCCTGCGGGCGTTGCTTCGACGGCCACGGTTTTGGTTTTGAGCATGACCTTGTCGAAGCGCGCGGCGTTGAACTTGCGCCATACATTGACGAGGTCGCGGTCGGCGCCCTGCATCAGGCCGTCGAGCATTTCGACGACTTCGATGCTGCTGCCGAGCGCGGAATACACGGTAGCCATTTCAAGCCCGATGATGCCGCCGCCGATGACGAGCATGCGCTTGGGAATCGCCGGCAGGGTCAGCGCGCCGGTCGAATCGACGATGCGCGGATCGGCGGGCACGAACGGCAGCTTCACCGGCATCGAACCGGCAGCGATGATGGCATGCTGAAAGCGGACGATTTTCTTCTCACTCGTCTGCTCCTGACCGTCGCCGGTAGTCACGGTGACTTCAACGTGATGCGGGTCGAGGAAGTTGCCGTAGCCGCGCGCTACCGTGACTTTGCGGCCTTTGGCCATGGCGGCGAGACCGCCGGTAAGTTTGCCCACGACCTTGCTTTTGTGCGCGCGCAATTTGGCGAGATCGACCGCCGGTTTGCCGAAACTCACGCCGACATCGGCGAAATGCGCGGCCTCGTTCATCACCGCAGCCACGTGCAGCAGCGCTTTTGAGGGAATGCAGCCAACGTTGAGACATACGCCGCCGAGCGTGGCATAGCGTTCGACCAGCACGGTCTTCATGCCGAGGTCGGCTGAGCGGAACGCCGCTGAATAGCCGCCGGGCCCCGCGCCCAATACGAGCATGTCGCATTCGATATCCACTTTGCCGGCATAAGAGCCGGCAGGCAGCGCGGCCGCGGCTGGTTTCGGTGCATCCGGTTTCGGTGCCACGGGCGGCGCGGCAGGTGCGGGTGCTGCGGTTGTCGTTGCTGCGGCGGCTTCGCCTTCGAGCGTCAGCACGAGCGTGTCCTGCGAAACCTTGTCGCCGACTTTGATTTTGATGTCCTTGACCACGCCCGCCGCGGGCGACGGCACTTCCATCGTCGCCTTGTCGGATTCAAGCGCGATCAGCGGATCTTCCGGCTTCACATGATCGCCGGGTTTGACCAGGATTTCGATGACCGGGATGTTTTTGAAGTCGCCGATATCGGGGACTTTGACTTCGATGATGTTGCTCATTTGGTTCCCTGAATTCGCGGTAAGGAGTGAGGTGTCAGGGGTGAGGGGTGGCTTCGCGCTGTGCGCCGATTTTCCTCCTCACTCCTCACGCCTCACCTGGTTTCACGTTCTTATCTCGCCGTCGCCGAACACGACCCACTTCAGCGACGTCAGTCCTTCCAGCCCGACCGGCCCGCGTGCATGCAGCTTGTCGGTCGAAATGCCGATTTCGGCACCGAGGCCGTATTCGTAGCCGTCGGCGAAGCGCGTCGACGCGTTGACGATGACCGAGCTGGAATCGACTTCGCGCAAAAAGCGGTCCGCGCGCGCCTTGTCTTCGGTCACGATGGCGTCGGTGTGCTGCGAGCCGTAGCGCGCGATATGCTCGATTGCCTGGTCGAGCCCGTCGACCACGCGCACCGCGAGTATGGCGGCGAGATATTCCGTGTACCAGTCTTCCTCGGTGGCGGCCTTGATGCCGGGCACCAGCTTGCGCGTCGCGTCGTCGCCGCGCAGTTCGATGCCTTTGTCCTGATAGATTTTCGCCAGCTGCGGCAGCACGCGGTCGGCAATGCCGCGCGCGACGAGCAGCGTCTCCATGGTGTTGCAGGTGCCGAGGCGCTGGGTCTTGGCGTTGTCGGCGACGCGAACCGCCTTGTCGAGATCCGCCTTGTCGTCGATGTAGACGTGGCACACGCCGTCGAGGTGCTTGATCATCGGGATGCGCGATTCGCGCATCACGCGTTCGATCAGTCCTTTGCCGCCGCGCGGCACCACGATGTCGACGTAATCGTTCATGCGCAGCAACTCACCGACCGCCGCGCGATCGGTGGTTTCGATCACTTGCACCGCGGTCTCGGGCAGGCCGGCGGCTTTGAGCCCTTCATGCACGCAGGCCGCAATGGCCTGATTGGAATGTATCGCTTCCGAGCCGCCGCGCAGGATGCACGCGTTGCCGGCTTTGATGCAAAGTCCGGCTGCGTCCGCCGTGACATCGGGGCGCGATTCGTAAATGATGGCGATCACGCCCAGCGGCACGCGCATGCGGCCGACCTTGATGCCGGACGCCTGCTGCTTCAGTTCGCTGATTTCGCCGATCGGGTCGGGCAGCTGTGCAATCTGGCGCAGCCCGTCTGCCACTTCGGCGAGGCTTTTTTTGGAGAGCGTCAGGCGGTCGATCAGCGGTGGGTCGAGTTTCTTCTCACGCGCGGCAGCGAGGTCGCGCGCGTTTGCGGCGAGCAGGCGTTCGGCGTCGCGCTCAATCGCATCCGCGGTGAGCTTCAACGCGCGGTTCTTGGTGGCGGTGTCGGCTTTGGCGACGAGGCGTGACGCTGCCCGTGCTTGCCTGCCGACCCCGGTCATGTAGCTTTGGATGTCCATGGGGAATTCAGGATCGAGGAATGAGGATTGAGGATTGAGCAAAGCCTCTGTTAGAACAATTCCTCAATCCTCATTCCTCGATCCTCAATCCTGGGTGCAAATAATACCGTGTTTCTACGCGGCCTTGGCGGGCCGGCGGGAAAAACGCAGCCCCAGTTGCAGCAATTCGTCCCACACGTCGCCGCGCGCCAGCCCCTTGATCATGCGATCGACGCGCGCCGCGTGGACCAGCGCGGTTTCGATCTGCGACGGCGTGAAACGCCCGACGTTGCGCTCAATCAGTTTCTGGCGCGGTCCCCAGATGCGCGCGTCGCGCATGGCCTGTTGCAGCGGCCGGCCGCCGGAAAGCCCCGCCAGCACGCGGCCGACGGCGCGGATCTCCTCGGCGATCGACCATAGTACGAGCGGCGCCGCGGCGCCTTCCCCCTGCAGGCCGTCGAGCACCCGCGCGAGATGTGCCGCGTCGCCCGACAGCACGATGTCGCCAAGGTCGAACACGTCGAAGCGCGCAACATCCAGTACTGATTCCTTGATCTGCTCGAACGACAGCGCGCCGGACGGGAACTTTCTGCACTTCCTGGTAGGCGGCGAGCAGATTGCCTTCGACTTTGTCGGCGATGAATTCAAGCGTGTCGGCATCGGCGGTTTGCGCCTGGGCCGCGAGCCTGCCCTTGAGCCATTCCGGCAATTTGTCGCGTTTGACCGCAGCTGCCTCCACCATCACGCCGGCCGTATCGAGCGCGCCGAACCACGCGCCTTTTTGTGCGCGCCAGTCGACTTCCGGCAATGCCACGAGCGTAATCGTGTCCGGCGGTAATTGCGCGGCGTATTCCTGCAACGCCTGACTGCCGTCATTGCCGGGCTTGCCGCTCGGGATGCGGATTTCAAGCATGCGGCGCGAGGCGAACAGCGATTGCGACTGGCTGCTGATCCGCAGTTGCGACCAGTCGAAGTGCTGTTCCGCGGTCAGCACTTCGCGCTCGACATGGCCTTCTTCGCGCGCGCGCGCGCGGATGCGGTCGGCGGCTTCGAGCGCCAGCAGCGGCTCGTCGCCGTACACGATGTAAAGCGGCGCAAGCGTGCGCTTGAGCTGCTGGGTGAGTTGTTCGGTCGTTATGCGCATGAAGTTAACCGCCAAGACGCCAAGGCCGCCAAGGCAAAATTAAAAGATCAATAAGCCGCAGAAGTACCTTAAATTCAAACGCCTGGATAAAGCTCAATCGCATGGAATGAATTCAGATTCCAACTTTCTTCATTCAATATCGGATATGGGGTTTTCTTGGCGGTCTTGGCGTCTTGGCGGTTCAGTCAAGGCTCGATGCGCGCGACCTGCAGGCGGCGCACTACTTGATTGACCGCGTCGTTCTGCATATCGCGATAGAGCAGCGCTTCTTCCTGCTCTTTGCCGAGCACGTCGCTGTCGCTGTATATCAGGTCGCGCTTGAGCAGGATCTCGTTGGCGGCCATGAATTCCTTGCCGGCCTTGTCGTTGACGCGAAACGAGACGCGGTAGCGGATCTGCAGCTCGCGCACGCGCCCGGAAGACGACAGCGAAAGTATCGAGCGCTCGCGCGCTTCGGTCAGCACCTCCAGCGTGACTTCCGCTTCCTTGGGGTTGTTGATGACGCGCGTTTTGCTGCCGGAGCGCACGGCGCGCGCCAGCTGGTTGGCGAACGAAGGCGAGCCGCTGATGTACATCGATTCGAACGGCAGCGAAGCCTGGCCGCGCAGA
>JAIOOZ010000586.1 GCA_021414185.1 Betaproteobacteria bacterium | reverse complement strand
CATTGCGGTTGCGCGCAACCGCTACATCAAGGCCGTGCAGGAATACAACGTTACCGTGCGCTCTTTCCCCAATAACCTGACAGCCATGCTGTTCGGGTTCAAGCAAAAAGCGCAGTTCACGGTCGAGAACGAGAAAGAAATCTCGACGGCGCCGAAAGTCGATTTCGGCAACGCGCCCGCTCCGGCGAAAGAACCCGCGAAAGCCGCCATTCCGCCGAGCCCGCAGAGCGAGTACAGTAAGTAATCCGATGCGGCAGGGCTTGCTCATGCGCCTGTTGTCGCGGGCCCTGCTGGCATTCGCGCTGTTTGCAGCGGCGTCCGCGGGCGCGGACGTCGCGGTGCCGCCGCTGAAAGCGCGCGTCACCGACCTCACCTCTACGCTTTCTGCCCAACAGCAGGCAACGCTCGAGCAGACGCTGGCCGCGTTCGAAACTCGCAAAGGCAGCCAGATTGCGGTGCTGATCGTGCCGACGACCCAGCCCGAGACGGTCGAGCAGTATGCTGTCCGCGTCGAAGAGAAGTGGAAGCTCGGCCGCAAGGGCGTTGATGACGGCGTGTTGCTGTTGATTGCAAAAGACGACCGCAAGCTGCGCATCGAGGTCGGCTACGGTCTGGAAGGCGCGCTCAACGACGCCACCGCCAAGCGCATCATCTCGGATGAAATCACGCCGCGCTTCAAGCAGGGCGATTTTTACGGCGGCATCACCGCCGGCGTCGAGCGCATGATCAAAGTCATCGACGGTGAACCGCTGCCCCCGCCGAAAGCGGAAACGCGCGCGCGGTCAGAAGGTGGCGGTTTCGATATAAATACGCTGCTATTCATGGGATTTATCCTCGTCTTTGTAGTTGGCGGTGTGTTACGCGCGATATTCGGCAGGTTTCTCGGCGCTGGCATCATTGGCGGGATAGCCGGCTTTCTTGCGTGGATGGTAGGCGGCGCAGTGCTGATCGCGATCATCGCCGCCATCATCGCTTTTATTTTTTCGCTCTTCGGCGGGACGCGCGGCGGTTGGGGGGGCGGTGGTTTCAGCAGTGGCGGAGGATTCAGCAGCGGCGGCGGCTTCAGCGGCGGCGGCGGCAGTTCAGGCGGCGGCGGTTCGTCGGGAAGCTGGTGACATGAATAGCTCACGTTTCTTCAAGCATTTGTTCGCGCCGCACTGGATTGTCAACCGCGCATTTCCGCGGCGCGCGCTGGACTCCATCGAAGCCGCGATCGCGGCCTCCGAAAAGACGCACGACGGCGAAGTGCGCTTCGCGGTCGAAGCCGGCCTGCATCCGCTGCCGCTATGGCGCGGCCAGACCCCGCGCCAACGCGCAGAAGAGGTATTTGCGGCTTTGCGCGTGTGGGACACCGAACACAACAGCGGCGTGCTGATTTACGTGCAGCTCGTCGATCGCCGCATCGAAATCGTCGCCGACCGCGGCATCAGTGCCAAGGTCGCGCAAACAGAATGGGACGCCATCTGCCGGCGCATGGAAGAGGCTTTCAGGGCGGGGTGCTTCGAGCAGGGCGCGCTCACGGCCGTAGCGGAGATCACGGCGTTGCTGGCGCGGCACTTTCCGCCCGGTGGTGCAAATCCTAACGAGCTGCCGGACCGGCCAGTTATTTTGTGAGGCGTGAGGCGGAAGGACTCAATCGCTTTTCCCCCTCACGCCTCACGCCTGACGCCGCCTGTCGATTCCTTCCTCCTGCTGTTAGAATATAGTCACGGAGCGCGCTTTTCGCGCGCGGCTCCACCTGTTTCCAGCCAAGGACGATTGAATGAAGACAGCAACAAGCCGTCTGCGCGGCGTCGAGCACGACATTATCCAGCAGCCTCGAGCGAGCGATATCGCGCCGTATTACGAACCGCAGGGCAATGAAGTGGCGATTTTCGAGGCCGCTTACCGCAAGCGCCTGCCCGTGATGCTGAAAGGCCCGACCGGCTGCGGCAAGACGCGCTTTCTCGAGCACATGGCCTACCAGCTGAATCGCGCGCTGGTCACGGTGTCGTGCCACGAAGACCTGACGAGTTCAGACCTGGTCGGCCGTTTCCTGCTCGAAGGCAGTTCGACGGTTTGGCAGGACGGTCCGCTGACGCGCGCGGTGAAAGCCGGTGCCATCTGTTACCTTGACGAAATCGTCGAGGCGCGTACCGATTCGACCGTCGTCATTCATTCGCTCACCGATCACCGGCGCCGGCTCACCATCGAGAAGAAGGGCCAGGAGATCGACGCGCACGAGGATTTCCTGCTGGTGATTTCGTATAACCCCGGCTATCAGACGGTGCTGAAGGATTTGAAGCCGTCGACCAAGCAGCGTTTCATCGCGATCAATTTCGATTTTCCGCAGGAAGACGTCGAGCGCAAGATCGTCGTCAACGAAGTGCC
>JAIOOZ010000585.1 GCA_021414185.1 Betaproteobacteria bacterium | reverse complement strand
GATGGTGCCTATGATGGTCGTGTACTGCGCATTGATCTGGCCACCGAGCAGATCGTTGATTGCCGCTGCGCCGCCTTTGTACGGAACATGTATCCATTCGATTTTGGCCATGTGCGCGAACATGGCGCCCGCGAGATGGCTCAGTCCGCCCGTGCCCGACGAGCCATAAGTCAGCGTATTCGGCCTGGCTTTCGCGAGGTCGATCAGTTCGCGGATCGACTTGGCCGGCACCGACGAGTGCACGGTGAGGCAGTAGGGCTGTGCCGTCATCTGCGAGACGGGCGAGAAATCGCGCATCAGGTCGTAAGTCGGCTTTTTGTATAACGCGGGGTTCGTCGTATGCGACGCCGAGACCAGCACTATCGTATAACCGTCGGGCAGCGATTTTGCGGTGAGTTCCATGCCGATGTTGCCGGCGGCGCCCGCGCGGTTGTCGACCACTACCTGCTGGCCGAGATTCTCTCCGAGCTTCTGCGCGACAGCGCGGGCTGTCATGTCGGTGCCAGCGCCGGGAACGAAAGGCACGATGAAGCGAATGGGGCGGTCGGGATAATTTCCCGTCGTCGCACTGAAAGCGGGCAGCGGCGCCAGCGCAAGGGCGGCCGCGGCGATGACGATGGTGCGATGGCGGAAGTGAGACATGAAGGTTCGCCCGTGGTTTGAATCAATCGACGCGGATATTCGCTTCTTTGACGACTTTGGCCCACTTTGCGACTTCGCTCTTGATATGCGCGCCGAACTGCTCGGGCGTGCTGCCGACCGCTTCCGAGCCATCGGCGGCGAGCCGGTTCTGCACATCGGGACTGTGCAGGATGCGCACGATTTCCACGTTGAGCTTGTCGATGATGGGACGCGGCGTTTTCGCTGGTGCCAGCACGCCGTACCAGCCCGCGACTTCATAGCCGGGCACGCCTGCTTCCTGCATCGTCGGCAGATCCGGCGCGCCGGGCGAGCGTTGTTTCGTCGTCACCGCGAGCGCGCGCACGCGTCCGGCTTTGCGCTGCGTGTCGCTCTGCAAGAGCGTAGAGAACAGCATCTGGATCTGGCCGCCGACCACGTCGTTGAGCGCGGGAGCGCCGCCTTTGTAAGGCACGTGCACGAGCTTGATGCCGGCCAACGAGCACAATAGCGCGCCCGACAGGTGGCTGAGTCCGCCGAGGCCGGACGAGCCATACGTCATCGCGTCGGGCTTGGCTTTGGCGAGTGCGATCACTTCCTTGACGGACTTGGCGGCAACCGATGGATGCACGACCAGCGCGTACGGCTGTGTCGTTGCCTGCGTGATCGGTGCGAGGTCGCGCGAGAGATCGTACGGCAGTTTGTAGAGCGAAGAATTGACGGAGTGGCTCGATGAAATCATGGTGAGCGTGTACCCATCGGGCGGCGACTTGGTCGCGATATCCACCGCGATGGTGCCGTTGGCGCCGGCGCGGTTATCGGGCACCACTGTTTGTCCCCAGGCTTCCGTGAGCTTCATCGCAATTGCGCGCGCCGTCAGATCGGTGCCGCCGCCGGGCGCGAACGGAATGATCAACCGGATCGGTTTGGAGGGATAGTTTTGCGCGTGTGCAAACGGGGTCGTGCAGCACAGCGCGAGCAGCGCGCCGGCAATTTTCGTGACTGGTTGCGGCCGGGATCGCCGGCGACGAGAATTTCGATCATTTTCGGATCGATGATGACGTTGACGAGGCGTTGCGGATCGCTCGATGCCGTGTAATCGGGCGGCAGTATGCCGTCCTTCACCAGATTCTCGAAGCTGAACGTCGGCGTGCTGGTCATGCGCGCGTAATGCGTGGCGCGTTCGGCTGTGACTTTCATGTGCTCGTATAAGTACTGCCGCACCTGGTCCTTGGTCCATTCTTTGGCGATCACACCGGCGATGCTGGGGCTGGCAACGATGAGAGGGCTCCACAGCCCGGTTTTGAATCCCGTATGCGCCCAGTAGGTGAAGCTGCCGCCTATGATGTCCGTCCATTGCTGCACGTGCGTGGCGGCCTGGTCGCCGCCGCTGTACATCGGCGACGTTATGGCGACCACGCTGTGCAGGGTGACGACATTTTCGCCCGCCGCGAAGCCGCGGTCCTGCCCATAAGTCGGCCAGCCGAGCGCGCGCGCACTGTCTTCGTCCTCTGCCATGGCGACAAGAAAGCTCTGGCCTATGCTGCCTTTGTCGCCGGCGCCGGGTGGAATGCGGAAGCCGCAGATATTGCGCAGATACATGCGCACGAAACGGCCGATGCTGGTATTGGCCTGGCGGCCGACGCGCATCATGCCCTGGCCGAAATTCAGATCGAGTTCCTTGATGATGGGGCCGCTGACGATGACGACCGGCTCCCAGCCCGGCGTCGAGCCGGAGTCTTCAACGCGGTAGAGCGGATCGGCCATCGCTTCGATGATGGCGATCAACACCGGCATGTATTCCGGCCGGCAGCCCGACATCACGCCGTTGATGGCGATGCTGAGCATCGAAGCCTCGCGGCCTTCCTGCGGCAGGATGCGGATCGAGTCTTCGGGTTTGCGGTCGGTGAAAGCAAGAAACGCATCGACGCGTTCGCGCGTGGGCGGCACGATGGGCAGGCCGTCGGTCCACAGCTGGCGATGAAAGTGTTCCTGGATTTCGTCGAAGGTGCCGCTCAGTATGACTTCTCCCGCCTGCGGTTCGACCACGGTTTCATCGGCGGTGGGCGCTTCGCCGGTCAATGCACGCAACAGGTCGGGTGCGAGCACTTCCTCGACTTTGCGCTTGAGTTCCGCTGCGCTGTCGACCATTGGCGCACCGGGATAAACGCCGATCGCGAGCGGCACGCCGAGCCCTTTCCTGATGACTTCGGCCTGCTTCAAAAAGCCCGAGCCTATGATGGACGCGGTGGGGATGCCGAGTTTTTCGACCATCGCTGAAGCCCGCAACACGGCGGGCGTGCAGCTCCCTCAGGCGCCGATGCCGACGATGGCAGCGTCGGCCTTGTATGCGCGCAGCTTGTCGGGAATGGTCGCCGAGACCTCGTGCTCGCGCGCGCCGTGGAAGTTGCCGAACTCGTTATAGTTGACGAACTTCACGCCGGGAAAGCGCTTTTTGATGTATTCGCGTACGAGCGGGTAGATCTCCTCGCCGCGGAAAATCACGTCCCACAATTCTGCGACGACTTTGCCATTGAGATCGGGAACGCGGTTCGCCGCGTCCTTGCGCTCGACGGCCTTGCGGGAGAGCGGCCACAGGACATCGTAATGCGGTTCGTTGGCGTTGCTGGTTGAACGTGCCATGATTTATTCCCTCAGCTAAGTTATTGCGAGTTCCTGATGCCGGCGGCCTGGATGATGCGGTTGTACTTGGTGGTTTCGCGCGCGAGAAATTCGACGAACTGCTCCGGCGTGCCGGCAACCACGGTCATGCCTTCGCCGGCGAGACGTTCTTTCAGCTCGGGCAGATTGAGCACACGCGCCACTTCCAGCTGCAGTCTGCCCACGGTATCGCGCGGCGTGCCGCCCGCGACGAGCAGGCCGTACCAGTTCGTCATATCGAACCCGGCCACGTCCTGCGCAATGGGCGGCAGCTCCGGCGCGATCGGTGAACGCTGCGGGCTGGTGACGCCGAGCGCGCGCAGCTTGCCGCCTTTAACCAGCGGCAGACTCTGCAGCACGTTCATGAAGTACACCGGCACCTGCCCGCCGAGCACATCGACGATGGCGGCACCCGAACCCTTGTAGGGAATGTGCGTCAGCTTGACGCCCGCTGCCAGGTTGAAGAGTTCCGCAGACAAATGCGGCAGCGAGCCGTTGCCGGCCGAGCCCACGTTGATCTCCGCTGGCCGCGCCTTGGCCAGCGCGATCAATTCCTTGATCGACTTCGCGGGCAGCGAAGGATGCACCACCAGCACCAGCGGTCCGGACGCGAGGTGCGACACCGGTGCCAGATCGCGCGCCTGGTCGTAAGGCAGGCTTTTATAGAGCGCGGGGTTCGCCGCATAACCCGCCGGCACGACTATCATCGTCAGCCCGTCGGGCGCGGACTTGGCAACGTAAGCGGCACCTATGGTGCCGTTGGCGCCGGCGCGGTTTTCGACTACCACGGGCACCTTGAGATTTTCATTCAGCTTCTGGCCGATGACGCGGCCGAGTATGTCGGTGCCGCCGCCGGGCGGGTAGGGCGAGACGATGCGCATCGGGCCTGCGGGGTAGCCGGTCTGCGCCAGTGCGCCCGCGGCCCCATAACCGGCGCGTTTACGCGTCCGTGTTGATGCGGGGCCCGCGCATCCGCTCACCGAACTCACGTTCAATTATAGGGGAAACGCAAATTACCCGCCGACCTTCGCCGCCTTCGCTGCCGCGGTGCCATCCGCAATCGCATCCGTCAGCATGCCGCCATATCCTGCACGCACGGCTCCTGCCGCAATCAGTCCCGGTATTTTCGTTTGCAGTCCTGCATCGGTGATCAGAAATCCATCGGCGTCGCGTGCGAGTTCCGCCGGCGCGAAATCGCAGGTCGGCTGGAGTCCGATATAGGCAAAAAATCCGGCGCTTGGAATTTCGGTTGTCGCTTTCGTGGCAACGTTGCGCACGCGGACTCTCTCGACCATCTGGCCGCCGAGGATCTCTTCGGCGACGCTGTTCCATACCGGTACGATGTTGGCGTGTTTCGCGACCGCATCGACGAGATGCTGGCGCGCGCGGAACCTGGCGCCGCGATGCACGAGGTGCACCTGTTTTGCGTATTCGGCGAGCACCAGCGCTTCCTGCAGCGCCGAATCGCCGCCGCCGACCACCACGACATCTTCACCCTTGTACATGGGGCCGTCGCAATCGGCGCACTGCGAAACGCCTTTGTATTCGAATTCCATCTCGCCCGGAATGCCGAGGCGTTTCAGCTTGGCGCCGGACGCGATGATCACGGCGCGCGCGCGATGCGTTCCCGCGTCGGTCGTTACGCTCAAAAGTTTGCCGTCGGAAGCTATCGCCGACACGGTTTCGGAAAGGTTTTCGACGCCCAGCTCGGATATCTCCATCATCAGGTTGGACGCATAGTCGGTGCCCGACCCGGCCGGCTCGCCATCGAGCTCGTTGATGTTGACGACGAGGCCGCCGAACATCAGCGCTTCGATGTTGGCGGTCTTCAAGCCGCTTTGCACGGCCTCTTTGGCCGCGGTAAGGCCGGTGACGCCGGCACCGATGACGATCACGTCGAAATTCGAATCTGCCATGTTTTCCTCTTGAGATTTCTCTTAGCGTTTGAATTGATGCGGCGGGGTGCGCCGCGCGGTTTGCGGAACCGGTTTGGTTGCAGCAGGTGGTTTTGCGGCAGGCGGCGGCGGTGCGGTCGCGGCGCCGAGTAT
>JAIOOZ010000111.1 GCA_021414185.1 Betaproteobacteria bacterium | reverse complement strand
CTGCTGATATGCATGCCTGATGCAGTCATAGCCGCCGCAATGCGCGCACGCAGCACGCCGGCGGGATTGCGCATCTGCACGACGGTCACGCTTTCTTTGGCGTTGATTACCGGCACGCCGCGCGCAAGCCGGTTGGCCGTGGTTCCGGGCAGCAGGCAGGCTACGGCGAGGCAGCAACCGCCGGTCACCGCAAGCGAATTATGCGGCGTTTGCGGCGTAAAGTAACGCACGAGAATGTGCTCCTCGCCTTGCGGCGGCGCGACCATGCAGATTTTCGGGATGGTTTCGCTGCGCGCGAGGTCGTCGGCGCTCATCAGGTCGCCGGTTTTCGTGCGCAGGCCCATTTTGAGACCGGCTGCGACCCAGATCGCCTGCAGGCGTTGTTTCAGACCCTGGTCGCGCGCGAGTTCCTCGACGGACTCCTGGCCGGTTTTACCGAGGTCGGCAGCACTAACGATCACCATCGGAACGGCAACGTCAACGCACGAGGCGTCCACGCCGGCAAAATTGTCGACGACATTGCCGGTCGGCAGCAGCTTGCCGGTTTTGGCGCCTACCGGATTGCGCAGGCTCAATTCGACGCCGGGAAATTTTCCCATCACGCCGGGGATTTCAGTGTCGGCGGGGATGTATGGCGTGCCATCCGGCGTTTTGACGGTCGCGTCGGTCGTCACGCGGGTGTTGGTATTGAATATCCGCATCACGGTGGTGCCGGTTGAAGCTTTGAACAATCCGGCATCCAGCGCGTACATGGTCAGCGCCGCGGACATGTTGCCGC
Source organism: Betaproteobacteria bacterium (assembly GCA_021414185.1). Classification (GTDB taxonomy): domain Bacteria; phylum Pseudomonadota; class Gammaproteobacteria; order Burkholderiales; family SG8-41; genus PALSA-1004. The sequence goes on along the minus strand of JAIOOZ010000111.1, from coordinate 6,249 downwards.
AATTGACGCTCCAGTCGATCGCGGCTTTGTCGGACGCGAGCTGTGCAAGCGTGCTGGTGATATCGGCATCGGTGTTGGGTGAGCGGTCGATGATGAATACCTTGTTGCTGGTCGAGGGGCCCCGGCCGAGGCCGGTCGTCTGTCTGTTGCCTTTGACTTCGCCCGCCGGCGGCACGCCCATCAGCCAGCGGATCGCTTCTTCGCGCAGCGCGAGGTCGGCTGGCAGGTGCTCGTGCCACAGCACGATGCCGGTCGAAGTGCCGCCGCGCATATGGTAGACCGGCACTTCGAGTACGCCGTCGACGATGCGCGGCACGAACCCGGCCAGTGCCGGATTCGGCAGCAGCCCGCGCGATGCTGGCGCGACGTTTTGCAGTCTTGCGCGCATTACTTGCAGTCGCTGATTCGCTTCGCGGTTATCGCCTGCGTCATGGGGCCAGGCATGCCGTCCATCGTCATTGTCATGTTCATCGTCATGCCGGTGGAAGTGAGCGAACCTTCGACCGCGCCATTGATTTTTTGCGGTTTGGTGCACGACATCTGGTAGGAAAACTGGCTGCCGCTTTGCTTGAGGTCCTTGATCTGGCAGTCACTGCCGGGGTTGGGCGGCATTTCATATGCTTTGCTGCCATCGACATCTTTCGCGTTGAGGCAGCGCTGAAACGTCTGGGCCGGCATATTGGCGGGCGCTCCAGGCATACTCATTTTGACGGTGTAATCGTAGAGCCCCGGCGTCATGGTCGTGGCCGCCGTCAACTGCAGTGGCAGCAGCAGTGCGGTGAATATGGCAGCGCGCAGCAGTTTTCTTTGCATATCGGTCCTTGATTTGTCAGATGACGAACAGGTCGACGAATTCGTGTACCGGTGTGGACTCGAGCCGTTTCTGGTCGTTGCACAGGTCGAATATCGCGGCTTGCTGCTTGGCGGGAAAACGGCGCGCGAGATTGGTCTTGTACTTGGCTTCAAGCAGCGGCACGCCTTCTTTACGGCGGCGGCGATGCCCGATCGGGTATTCGAAAGCGATATTTTCAGTCTTGCTGCCGTCCTTGAAAAAAACCTGCACCGCATTGGCGATGGAACGCTTCGATGAATCGAGGTAATCGCGCGTCCATTGTTTTTTCTCGACGCAGACCATTTTGGAGCGCAGCGCATCGACGCGCGGGTCGCTAGCGACGTCGTCTTCGTAGTCGGTCGCCACAACGTTGCCCTTGATGAGTCCGATAGCGACGATGTACTGGATGCAGTGATCGCGGTCGGCCGGATTGTTGAGCACGCCTTTTTTGTCGATGATGCGGATGGCGGACTCGTGCGTGGTGATGACGACCTTCTTGATGTCGGCGATGCGGTCGCGCACTGCCGGGTGCAGGACCACGGCGCATTCGGCAGCGGTCTGGCCGTGGAATTCGGCCGGGAACGAAATTTTAAACAATATGTTTTCCATCACGTACGAGCCGTACTTGCGCGTAAATTTGAACGGCTTGCCCTTGAACAGCACGTCGTAGAAACCCCAGATCCTGGCGGTGAGGGCGGAGGCATAGCCCATCTCGCCTTTGAGCGCCATCAATGCGAGCCGAACCGCGCGGCTGGTGGCGTCGCCCGCCGCCCACGATTTGCGCGAGCCGGTATTGGGCGTATGGCGATAGGTGCGCAGCGATTGGCCGTCGATCCAGGCATTGGACACCGCGTTGATGACTTCTTCGCGCGTGCCGCCAAGCATCGCGGTCACCACGGCGGTGCTGGCGACCTTGACCAGCACGACGTGATCGAGACCGACGCGGTTGAAACTGTTTTCAAGCGCGATGACGCCCTGGATTTCGTGCGCCTTGATCATGCCCGTCAGCACTTCGCGCATGGTCAGCGGCGCTTTGCCCGCGGCAACGCGCGTGCGCGACAGGTAATCGGCGGCGGCGAGGATGCCGCCGAGATTGTCGGAAGGATGGCCCCATTCGGCCGCGAGCCAGGTGTCGTTGAAATCGAGCCAGCGGATCATGCAGCCGATGTTGAAGGCGGCAGCGACGGGATCGAGCTGAAACGACGTGCCCGGTACCTTGGCGCCGTTGGGAACGACGGTGCCCGGGACAATGGGGCCCATCAATTTGGTGCACGCGGGATAGGACAGCGCCTCGAATCCGCAACCCAGTGTATCCATCAGGCACAGCCGGGCGGTGTTATAGGCCTCGGCGCTCTTGATGGCGTGCTTCAACGCGTAATCGGCGATGTCGAGGATGACCTGGTCGGTTTTTTGTCGCGGGTTCGCTGCTATATGGCTGGACATGTTTGCTCTATCGGTTGGAATGGAAGAAAACTAAAATTTAACGCCGAAATACGCGCCCGCCTTGACCATCGCGAGATACAGCAGGGCGGTGATTGCGCAGTTGATGGCGAGTGCGAGATAAAAGCCCATGCCGTGGCGCAGCATCGCCGGCAATATCAAAAACATCGGCAGCGACGGCAGTACGAACCAGAAAGTCGCCTGGGAGTGTTCCGCGATGCGCGGTATGTCGTGCGTTTCCTGGTAAATCCAGATCATGCCGAGCACGGACACCAGCGGCAGCGATGCGATCAATGCTGCGAACGCAGGGCTGCGCTTGGCGACTTCCGACACCATCGTGATGATGAGTGCGGAAACGAGGGTTTTTACCAGCGTGAATCCCATGGCAGGCCTCCGGGTGTGGGTGCGGCAAATTGCGCGTCACGCGTTTACTTCGCTTTCTTCGCCCGCCCGCGTTCTTCAATCGGCACGAATTTGCGCGCTTCGGGTCCGGTGTAATTGGCGGTCGGCCGGATGATCTTGCCATCGATGCGCTGCTCGATCACGTGCGCGGCCCAGCCGGCGGTGCGCGAGATCACGAATATCGGCGTGAACATCGCGGTCGGTACGCCCATCTTGAAATACGAGACGGCCGAGAACCAGTCGAGGTTGGCGAACATTTTCTTCTCACGCATCATGACGGTCTCGATGCGCTCCGCGATGTCGAACATCGCCATGTCGGCGGTGTCTTTCGACAGGCTGCGCGCGACTTCCTTGATGATCTTGTTGCGCGGATCGGCGATGGTATAAACCGGGTGACCGAAGCCGATCACGACTTCCTTGTTGGCGACGCGCGTCACGATGTCGGTTTCCGCGGCGTCCGGGCTTTCATAGCGGTTCATGACCTCGAACGCGACTTCGGACGCGGCAGGCGAAAGTCGATGCATTGAATTCGTGCTCCGCATAGAGATTGAGCGAAGTATGCATGGCGCGCACCCACTTGGCGGCAGGCGGTTTGCCGTGCAGCAGGTGCAGGAAGTGGCCGCCGATCGAATCGTCGTCGGTTTCGACATCGATGCGGCGCCCGTTCTGGCTGTAGTGAAACCAGTAGAGCAGCATAGAGCCGAACGAAGCGATGAGGCGGTCTGCGATATCGCGCGCGCCGGGCATGCTGTGGTCGTCTTTTTCCGGCATGGCGCAGCCCAGCACCGAGCAACCGGTACGCATGACATCCATCGGATGGGCGGCGGCGGGAAGACATTCGAGTGCGGCTTTCACGGCCTGCGGCAGGCCGCGCAGCGCCTGCAGCTTGAGCTTGTAGTTGGCGAGCTGGGCCGCGCTGGGCAGGGCACCGTGGATCAGCAGATAGGCGATTTCCTCGAACTCGCAATGGTCGGCGATGTCGAGAATGTCATAACCGCGGTAATTGAGGTCGTTGCCGCTGCGGCCGACGGTGCACAGCGCGGTGTTGCCGGCGGTGATGCCCGACAGCGCGACGGATTTTTTCGGTTTGAAAGGGGCGGGCGCGTTATTGCTGCTCATGTCGATCTCCTTCTTTGATGCGGTAGCTATGACTGCGTTTCTGTTTTGTTGCGCCAGCCGGCAGGCGCAAAAAAAGGCGGAACCGTTGCCGGTGGCCGCCTTGTTTGCTTTGCATGATCCGTATTAACCCAGCAGGTGCTTTACGCCATCGCGCTCTTCGTGCAGTTCCTTCAGCGTGGCCTGCATGCGCGTGCGGCTGAAATCGCTGATGTCTATGCCTTTGACGATTTCAAACTTGCCGTTCTTGCAGGTGCACGGGTAACCGTACATCACGCCTTCTTCAATGCCGTAGCTGCCGTCGGAGGGCACGCCCATGCTCACCCAGTCGCCGTCGGCAGTGCCTTGTACCCAAGTACGCATGTGGTCCATGGCGGCATTGGCGGCACTTGCCGCGGAGGAGAGGCCGCGCGCTTCGATGATGGCGGCGCCGCGTTTCTGAATCATCGGGATGAATGTGTTTTCGAGCCAGGCCTGGTCGTTGATTTGCGGCCAGACTTTCTTGCCGTCGGCTTCGGCCTGGAAAATATCCGGGTACTGGGTTGCCGAGTGATTGCCCCACACCGTCATTTTCTTGATGGCGGAAACGGGTTTGCCGACTTTTTGCGCGACTTGCGTCAGCGAGCGGTTGTGGTCGAGCCGCAGCATCGCCGTAAATTGCGAAGGCTTCAGTTTCGGCGCGTTTTTCATGGCGATCAGGCAATTCGTATTGGCGGGGTTGCCGACCACCAGCACTTTTACATCGCGGCTGGCGACGTCGCTCAGGGCTTTGCCCTGCGGTCCGAAGATTTTGCCGTTCGCTTCGAGGAGATCCTTGCGTTCCATGCCGGGTCCGCGTGGGCGGGCACCGACCAACAGGGCGAAATCGACGTCCTTGAACGCGACGTTCGGATCGCTCGCCGGGATCATGGCGTCAAGCAGAGGAAACGCGCAATCGTCGAGTTCCATCATCACGCCGCGCAAGGCTTTTTGCGCTTTTTCGTCGGGGATTTCGAGCAATTGCAGGATGACGGGTTGGTCTTTGCCGAGCATTTCTCCGCTGGCGATTCTGAACAACAGGCTGTAGCCGATTTGGCCGGCGGCGCCGGTGACGGCAACGCGAACAGGGCGTTTCATCTGAAGATGCTCCTGGCAACGAGGGTGGGTGAGTCGGTGTGCGCCACGTAAGAGAACATAAACAATGGCTTAGGGTCGAGTATAGCACGCCGACGCGTCGCTGCGTTGAGGAAAATGCAGTCTGCCCGCGGCGGCTGGCGTGCAAACGACTTTGCCTGCCGCTCACGCTAGAATGCAGCATGAAAATTTCATTCCTGATGGGCGCGGCACTGGCGGCTGTTGGTCTCGCGCAGACCGGTAATGCGCAAACTTTCCCCGTGAAGCCGCTGCGCATAGTTGCCGCCAGCGCGGCAGGCGGCGGCGTCGACACGATTTCGCGCATCGTCGGGCAAAAACTCGGCGAGAAATGGTCGCAGCAGGTCGTAATCGAAAACCGCGCAGGTGCGGGCGGCGCGGTCGGCAGCGAACTGGTGGCCAAGGCGCCGCCTGACGGACATACGTTGCTGACCATATCCATCAGCTACGCAGTGATCCCGACTTCGCACCGCAATCTGCCGTACGATCCGGTGCGCGATCTGACGCCAATCACTGTCCTGGTCAATTCGCCGAACATACTCGTTGTGCATCCTTCGCTGCCGGTCAGGACGGTGAAGGAATTGATCACGCTCGCGAAATCGCGGCCGGCACAAATCTATTACGCGTCGTCGGGCAACGGCAGTCCCGCGCATCTCGCCATGGAATTGCTGAAACTGATGACTGCGAGCGATGTCGTGCACGTGCCATACAAGGGCACCGCGCCGGGCATCACGGATTTGATATCGGGCCGGGTGTCGCTCACGTTTGCGGCGATACTTTCGACCATACAACATGTGAATGCCGGCAAGCTGCGCGTGCTGGCGGTCGCCGGGCGCAAGCGTTCGGCAGCGATTCCGCAAGTGCCGACGGTGGCGGAGGCGGGCGTTCCCGGCTATGAGGTCGACGTGTGGTACGCGCTGCTGGCGCCGGCAGCGACGCCCAAAGCGGTCGTTACGCAATTGAACGACGAAGTGACACGCATTCTGCGCGCGCCAGACCTGGCCGAGCGCTATGCCGGCCTCGGCCTCGAACCGGTCGGCAATCCGCCCGAACAGACGGCAGCCTATATCAATACCGAAGTCGCCAAGTGGGCCAAAGTCGTCAAGGCCGCGGGCATCAGCGCGGATTAGGCAACCACAGATGAAGCAGTTGGCCAGTTTTGCACGCGCGGTGCCGGATTTCATGTCCGGCGCGCGCACGCCGCGGGAATTTCTCGAGCAATGCCTCGAAACCCTGGTTGCACGCGAGCCGACGGTCAAAGCATTCGTCACGCTGAATCTCGATGCCGCGCGCGCGGCAGCCGATCTTGCGACCGCGCGCTATCGCGC
>JAIOOZ010000110.1 GCA_021414185.1 Betaproteobacteria bacterium | reverse complement strand
ACTTGCTCGACGTCCTGGCGAATCTGTCGAGCGAAAAGGTGACCTGCTCGTTCGGCGACGCCAACAGCAGCGTGCTGATTACCATCAGCGAAGACGCGGATTTCCGCTACGTCGTAATGCCGATGCGGATTTAAAGAGTTCGACCTAAAGTTTATAAGCGATAACCATGACAGACGAGAAACAGCCCGCCAACGGTGACGATTACGATGCCGACAGCATCAAGATCCTGAAAGGCCTTGAAGCGGTCAAGAAGCGCCCTGGCATGTATATCGGGGATACCAGCGACGGCACAGGCCTGCATCACATGGTGTTTGAAGTCGTCGATAACGCGATTGACGAAGCGCTGGCCGGGCATTGCGATGACATCACCATTACCATCCACCCGGATAATTCGATCAGCGTCCAGGACAATGGGCGCGGTATACCGACCGACGTAAAGACCGATGACGAGCAGCAGCGGACCGCCGCGGAAATCGTCATGACCGAATTGCACGCGGGCGGAAAATTCGACAACAACTCGTACAAGATTTCAGGCGGCCTGCACGGCGTCGGCGTGTCGGTGGTGAATGCGCTGTCAGAATGGCTGAGGCTGACCATACGCCGCGACGGCAAAACCTACCAGATGGAGTTTCGCGAGGGCGCCCCGGTGGCGCCGCTCAAGGAAATCGGCAAGACCGAGAAACGCGGTACCGAGGTACATTTCCTTGCCAGCAAGGCCACGTTCAGCCATGTCGAATTTCACCATGACATTCTGGCAAAGCGGTTGCGCGAACTGTCGTTTCTGAACAATGGCGTAAAAATCGCGCTGATCGATCAGCGCTCGGGAAAACAAGAGGATTTTTCGTTTACCGGCGGGGTCAAGGGCTTCGTCGAGTACATGAACCGCAGCAAGACGCCGCTGCATCAAAAAATATTTTATGCCGAGGGTTCGAAGGAAGGTATCACGGTCGAAGTGGCGATGCAGTGGAACGACTCCTACGCGGAATCGGTGCAGTGCTTCACCAACAACATACCCCAGCGCGATGGCGGCACCCACCTGACCGCGCTGCGCGCCGCGATGACGCGCACATTGAACAGTTTTATTGAGCAAAACGAACTCGCCAAGCGGGCCAAGGTCGAGACCTCGGGCGACGACATGCGCGAAGGCCTGACCTGCGTGCTTTCGGTCAAGGTGCCGGAACCCAAATTCTCCTCGCAAACCAAGGACAAGCTGGTGTCGAGCGAGGTCCAGCCGGTGGTGCAGGAAATCATCGCCGCCAAGTTGAACGAGTTCCTGCTCGAAAATCCGCAGGATGCAAAGATAATAACGTCGAAGATCGTCGACGCAGCGCGTGCGCGCGAAGCCGCGCGCAAGGCCCGCGAGATGACGCGCCGCAAAGGTGTGCTCGATTCGCTGGGCTTGCCCGGCAAACTTGCCGATTGCCAGGAAAAAGATCCCGCGCTGTGCGAGCTATATATCGTCGAAGGGGATTCGGCCGGTGGCTCTGCGAAGCAGGGACGTGACCGCAAGTTCCAGGCGATTTTGCCGCTCAAAGGCAAAATTCTGAATGTGGAAAAAGCGCGCTTCGACAAACTGCTGTCTTCGCAGGAAATCACCACGCTCATCAACGTGCTGGGCTGCGGTATCGGCAAGGACGAATACAACGCCGATAAACTGCGTTATCACCGCATCATCATCATGACCGACGCGGACGTCGACGGCTCGCATATCCGCACGCTGCTGCTGACTTTCTTTTATCGGCAGATGCCGGAACTCTTCGAGCGCGGTCACATCTACATCGCGCAGCCGCCGCTTTACAAGGTCAAGCACGGCAAGAGCGAGCGCTACATCAAGGACGAGCACGAGTTGAAAGAGCACCTGCTGAAACTAGCTCTGGACGACGCAGAGCTTTTTCCGGGGACCGATGCCGCCGCGCTAAGCAAGGAAACGCTGGCGCAAGTCGCGAAACAGTATTTTCTGGCCGAAGCGGTCATCGACCGCCTGAGCCGGCTGATCGACCCGGCGGTATTGCAGGCTTTGCTGGTCAATCCGGATCTCAATCTGACCGACGAGCAGAATGCCGCGCAAAGTGCCCAACGCCTGACCGCCGCGCTGGTGGCAGAAGGCGTAAAAATCGAGCCGAAGTACGACGAAAAAAACGAGCGCCATCTGCTCGTCATCAAGCGCAACCAGCACGGCAATATGCATCAAACCGCGCTCGACGAAGCTTTCCTGCACAGCGGGGACTACGAGCAGATCAAGACCACCGCGCATGTGCTGCAAGGCCTGCTTGGCGCGGGCGCGTACGTGAAACGCGGCGAGCACAAGCACGTGGTGAGCGACGTCAAGGACGCGCTCAACTGGTTGCTGGACGAGGTCAAGAAAAGCCTCGGCATCCAGCGCTACAAAGGCCTCGGCGAAATGAATCCCTCGCAGCTGTGGGAAACCACCATGGATCCGCAGGTGAGGCGGCTGCTGCGCGCGCAAATCGAAGACGCGATTTCCGCGGACGAGATTTTCACGACCCTGATGGGCGATCTGGTCGAGCCGCGCCGCGCCTTTATCGAAACCAATGCACTGGGCGTGCGTAATCTGGATGTGTGAGTTGGACGTCTGAGCTAGGCTAGACGCCTGCTCAGGTCGTAACGGCTTTTTTCGCTTTGGCGGGAGCTTTGGCTTTTGCCACCTTCGCTTCCCGCGGCGCGAATTCGAAAGTCACCTTGCCGTCTTCGCCGCGCGCCAGGAAAGCCGAGAACGGACGGCCTTTCTTGGAAATGAACCGGTGCAAAAGATCAGTCTTGCCGGTGGTGAGCAGTTTTTGCATCTGCTCGACTTCAATCGGGCGCTGCAGAATGATTTTGCCCGAGCGGAAATCGCAAGTGCGATCGGGGCCGGTGGCTTTTTCACAGATATAGGCGACACCGTGGCTGAAGACGCGGTTGCCGCATTTGGGGCAGGCGCCCAGCGATTCCTGCCCTGAAAAATTGATTGGTTCGGCGTCGGCCTCATTGCTCTGGCCAAAATCGAATTCGGTGGCGAACTCGGCGTTCAGCTTGATCAACGCAATAAACGGTTTGCCCAGGCGGCTGCGGAAGCCCTGCAGCGGCCCCACTTTGCCACTGGTGATCAGTTCCTCGACTTCCGTGGGCTCGAGCTGGCGGCCGGCCATTATTTTCCATAGGTGGACAGCGTCGCGAAATCCCCGGGTATGGTGTCGTTTTCGTGTTCCTTGGTCTGCTTGACCATGTGGCGGACCATGTCGGCGATTTCGCGCATGAAAGCGGTGCCGGCAAGTTCGCCGTGCTCGATCTGGGCGAGCTTGTATTCCCACTCGCCGGTCAGCTCGGGCGAGCTCAGTTCGGCGATTTCCAGGCCGCGCAACAAGGTGATCAGCGAAAAAGCCTTGGCGGTCGCCTGCAGTTCGCGGCCATTGCGATGTACATACCTCTCGTAAATCAGCCCTTCAATAATGGTCGCGCGCGTCGCCGGCGTACCCAGCCCCTTGGCGCGCATGGCTTCACGCAACTCCTCGTCTTCTACCAGCTTGCCGGCGCCTTCCATTGCCGACAGCAGGGTGGCTTCCGAATAACGCGCCGGCGGTTTGGTCTGCAGCGCGGCAACCGTGACGGCGGTGGCGCGCGGCGATTCTTTGGCGGCAACCGGCACCAGCGCGGGTGTGTCGTCCGTCTCGGCTTCCTTGCCGTAGATCTCGAGCCAGCCGGCATTGACCATGATCTTGCCGTCGCTTCTGAACGGTTCGTTCTCGACGCGCGTGATGCGGGTGGTGATCTGAAACTCCGCTGCCGGAAAAAACACCGCCAGGAAGCGCTTGGTGACGAGATCGTAGATCTTCGCCTCGGCTTCGGTCAGGTGCTTGGGGGCGATGGACGTCGGGATGATCGCGAAGTGGTCCGAAATCTTGGCATTGTTGAAAATGCGTTTGTTCGGTTTCACCCATTTGTTGGCGAGGATTTTTTTGACGAAAGGCTGGTACGGCTTGTCGAGCTCCTGCATTGCAGCCGTGACGGTGGACAGATAGTCTTCGGGCAGCGCGCGCGAATCGGTACGCGGATACGTCAGCACCTTGTGTTTTTCGTACAGCGCCTGCGCAATCGACAAGGTGGTTTTGGCCGAAAAGCCGAAACGCGAATTGCCGTCGCGCTGCAGACTGGTGAGGTCGTACAACAATGGCGAGAGCTGCGTCGAAGGCTTGCTTTCCTCTTCGACAATGCCGCTCTTGCCCTCGCATTTCGCGTGAATCGCGTCGGCGCGCGCGCGGTCCCACAGGCGTTCGGCCTTGATATCGCTGTCGTCGGACTTTTTGTCTTTGCTGAATTTTTCGTCGAACCAGCGGCCGTTGTATTCGCCGGCCTTGGCGGCGAAAGTCGCGTGAACCTCAAAGTAGTCGCGCGAAACGAATTTTTTGATCTTCTCCTCGCGCTCGACCAGGATGGCCAGCGTCGGGGTTTGCACGCGCCCGACGGTCGTCAGATGAAAGCCGCCCGATTTGGAGTTGAAAGCCGTCATTGCGCGCGTGGCGTTGATGCCGACCAGCCAGTCGGCTTCCGAGCGGCAAACCGCGGCATCGGCCAGCGGCAGCATTTCCCTGTTGCTGCGCAAATGCTCGAAGCCTTCGCGGATCGACGCCGGCGTCATTGATTGCAGCCACAGGCGCTCGATCGGCTTCGCGGTCTTGGTATGGTTGACGATGTAACGGAAAATCAATTCGCCTTCGCGGCCGGCGTCGCAGGCGTTGATCAGTGCGGTAACGTTTTTGAGCTTGATGAGTCGCGTGAGCACCTTGAGGCGCTCTTCCGATCTTTCGATCGGCTGCAGATCGAAGTGTTCTGGAATGACCGGCAGATTGACCAACGACCATTTACCGCGTTTGACCTCTACGCCTTCGGGCGGCACGATGGTCAGCAAATGGCCGACCGCCGACGACAGCATGTATTCGTCGCTTTCGAAATACTCACCGTGCTTCGTGAAGCCGCCGAGCACGCGCGCGATGTCGTTCGCCACCGAAGGTTTTTCGGCAATGATGAGTTTCTTGCCGGCCGGCGCGGATTTTTTTGCAACAGCAGATTTCTTGGCGGCAGTTTGTTTTTTGATGGCCATCAGGGCTTTGTGATAAAAGTCACGGCGCGTTCACGGCACAGGGCCTGGCCGAGCGAGCGCAAGATAATAAGAACAAAAAGCAGACTAGGCAAGCGCGTATCGCCGCCCAAACGTGAAATATGCGTCGAAACGACGTAAATCAGGTCAACGAACGCGCTGGTAGCGGTTGCCCGGCAAATTTTCCACCAGGCCCAGCAGTTCAAGCTTGAGCAGCAGGCCGGACACAACGTCGGCGCCCAGTTCCGCGCGCGCGCACAAGGCGTCGAGATCGCAGGGTTCAAATCCCAGGTGGCCAAGCAGACTCGATTCATCGGCAGCGAGTTCCGGCATGGCGCGCGGCGAGGGCGCATCCGTGGCCAGCTTCAATTCTTCCAGTATGTCTTTGGCATCATCGACCAGCTTCGCGCCCTGCTTGATCAGGGCATGACAACCTTTGGCGAGCGGCGAGTGTATGGACCCCGGAATCGCGAATACTTCGCGGCCTTGCTCATTGGCCGATCGCGCCGTGATCAGCGAGCCGCTTTGCAGGGCGGCCTCGACGACCAGACAACCCAGGCTCATGCCGCTGATCAGCCGATTGCGGCGCGGAAAATTGTTTGCGAGCGGCGGCGTTGTCAGCGGATATTCGGACACCAGGGTTCCGTTTGCGGCCAGTTCGTGGGCGAGTGCTTTATTGCGCGCGGGGTAAACGATGTCGAGACCGGTGCCGACGAGCGCGAGGCTGCTGCCGGGGCCCTTGAGCCCGCCGCGGTGGGCGGCGGCATCGATGCCTAGCGCGAGTCCGCTGACTATCGTGATGCCGGCTTCGCTCAACGCGCGCGCAAAACCCGCCGCGTTTTCTATGCCCTGTGCGCTGGCGTTGCGGCTGCCGACGATCGCCAGCGACGGCTTGTTCAATAGATCGAGCCTTCCTTTGACGTAGAGCACAGGCGGCGGGTCTGCGGTCTGTAACAGCAGCTGCGGATAGTTGGCATCACCGAAAGTGACTATATGGTTGGCCGGATCTTCAAGCCACGTCAGTGCCTGCTGTGCACTATCGGTATTGCCGCCGTCGGCAATCAGTGCCGCTATCTCCTCCGTGACGAAATTGCGCAGCTCGGCAGGGCGCGCGGCGAGGATCTTTTCCGGGGCGCCGAATTCGGTGAGCAGTTTGCGCAGCGTGATGTTACCGAGTCCGGTAATCAGCGTCAGACACAGCCAAGCTCCCGCTTCTTCAATATCGGTCGTCGGCACGCGGAATATGAGGCGGTTTTGCCGCTAACCGGTGGTCAAAGAAAAGCGGCGATTTGAAACTGCCGGCGACGGTCAGGGATTGGTTACGATGTCGAGCACGTTGACCGGCCGCGACGCGTTCATGACCAGTGCGTAGGCAGCGCGGTCGAAAACGCGAAAGACCATCAGCAAACCGTAACGCTCATCGGGCAGTGTCACGGAGGGAAGGCTGGTTTTGTCATCCTTGAAGTCCGCGCCCGCGGGACCGACACGGCCCCACAACGGAGAACCTCGTCCCGCCATGGGCTGGCTTTCGTAATTGGTCTTTGGATTTTTCTCGTCGTACATGATACCGACGCGGCCATACAACGGGCTTTCACGCAAAGTAAATGTCGGCGCGTTGAGGTTGCGGTGTATCGCCAGCACGTGCCCGGCTTCGAGACCGTCGCGTGCTCCGCGATTCAACGTGATGACCGCGCGCGGACCCGCTTCGTATAGTTGATTGTAGAGCGCAATAATGCGCGCATCGACTTTCTTGACGGGCGCATGCGGCGTAAAACCGTCGAGGATGACTTCGCGCGGCGACGGCTGCAGATAATCGCCCGCGTAGATTTCCTGTGGGGAACTGACGATTTCTATCGTGCTGATGTCGCCGAGCTTGCTGACCTTGGCCTCGCCGAGATAGTTCGCGACGTAACCCAGCGTCTCGTTGCTGACGGGATCTAGCAGCGCTTCGCCGGGCCTGAAGATCTGCCAATAGACGCCTTTTTCCTTGGTGAGGCCGTTCGCATAAGCGATGTCGCCGGCGCCGACGGCGACCCGGCTTTCCTGCGTGCGAACGATACGCGGCGCGCTGGCCAGCTGATTTTGCGCAATCACCAGAGGTTTGGTGAGAAACGGCTCGATATCGGCCGTCGGTATGACCTGCACGGGCTCAGGCGCCAGTTGCTCGCTGCGGATTTGCGGTGAAACCCTGACGACCTCTGCGCGCAGAAGCTTCAACCGCATTTCCTCGGCGGACTTGTCGAGTATCAGGACGTCGCCCGGATAAATGCGGTTGGGATTGCTGATCTGGTCGCGGTTGGTTTTCCACAGATCGTTCCATTTCCACGGGTCTTTGAGGAAGCGCCCGGAGATGGTCCACAGCGTATCGCCAGGCACGACGACGTAGCGATCCGGCGCACCTTCGGCGAGGTCGGCGGTGGTGGCGGCGGGCGCCGCCGAAGCCCAACTACATAATATAATCAGCGATATAATCAGCTTGTTCATCGCGCCCCCATCTCGTTTACCGGCATGTTTTGGCACTTTTGGCACCATAGCACCTACCGGCCCCAATACGTTAGATATTAGTTTAAATTGTGCCCGTAATTTGTTAAATTAGCAACACTTATGGCTTTGCTGCCTATCCTGCAATACCCCAATCCCAAGCTTTACACCGTGGCCGCCCCGGTCGGCGTCGTAAATGACGAAATCCGTAAATTAATCAAGGATATGTCGGATACCATGTATGCGGCGCCGGGGGTCGGGTTGGCCGCTACCCAGGTGAATGACCATCGCCGCGTGATCGTGATCGACATTTCAGAAGCGCATGATCAACTGCAGGTATTCATCAACCCGGAAATCATCGCCAGCAGCGGCACCGCCACTTGCGAGGAAGGCTGTCTTTCGGTGCCGGGGATTTTTGAAAAGGTGAAACGCGCCGAACGCATCACGGTGTGCGCGCTCGATGCCCGGGGCCATAGTTTCACGCTCGATGCCGAGGGCTTGCTTGCCGTATGCATCCAGCATGAAATGGATCATCTGGAAGGCAAGGTGTTCGTCGACTACCTGTCGCGGCTCAAACAGCAGCGCATTCTGGCCAAGCTGAAGAAACAACAACGGCAGGTGATGTAATCTTCAGCCGCGTTTTTTTTGCATCGTCATCGCGCGTCGCGCCACCGCCGCGCCGCAGAATTTGCGGCAAACCATGAAGCTCATATTTGCCGGTACTCCGCAGTTTGCCGCGTTCGCGCTCGAGGCTTTGGTCGCTGCAGGCTTCGATGTTGGCCTGGTATTGACCCAACCCGATCGCCCCGCCGGCCGTGGCCTGCGCACGCTTTCCAGCGCAGTCAAAGTGAGCGCCGAATCGCTGCGATTGCCGCTGGCGCAGCCGGTAAATCTGAAAGAGCCGGAAATCCAGGCGCAATTACGGGCCGTCGGCGCGGACGCCATGGTAGTTGCCGCCTACGGACTGCTATTGCCGGCGGCAGTACTCGCGATTCCGCCACGCGGTTGCCTGAATATTCACGCCTCGTTGTTGCCGCGCTGGCGCGGTGCTGCGCCGATACAGCGCGCGTTGCTCGCCGGCGACAGCGAGACGGGCATTACCATCATGCAGATGGACGCAGGCCTCGACACCGGCGCCATCCTGCTTGAGGAAAGCATTGCGATCGGCGACGACGATACGGCGCAAACCCTGCACGACAGGCTGGCGCAAATCGGCGCGCGTTGTATCGTGCGCGCGCTGCGCGAAAATCCGCCATCGCGCGCG
This sequence comes from Betaproteobacteria bacterium, assembly GCA_021414185.1. Classification (GTDB taxonomy): domain Bacteria; phylum Pseudomonadota; class Gammaproteobacteria; order Burkholderiales; family SG8-41; genus PALSA-1004. The sequence continues at coordinate 14,156 of JAIOOZ010000110.1, read as the reverse complement.
CAGGACGCCGGCAGCGCAACGTATGCTGCAAAAATTTCCAAGTCCGAAGCGGCGATAGATTGGTCGAAAAGCGCCATCGATATCTGCCGCCAGGTGCGCGCTTTCAACCCGGCGCCTGGTGCGGCGACTGCATGGGACGGTACGCCCCTTAAAGTCTGGCGCGCAGAACCGCTCGCCGAAGACGCCGGCGCTCCGGGCACCGTCGCCAGAACGGACGCAAGCGGTTTGGTGGTCGCTGCGGGCAAGGGTGCAGTCAAAATTACCGAGTTGCAAAAAGCCGGGGCAAAACGGCTGGCCGCGGCGGCGTTTCTCGGTGGTTCGACACTGGTTCCCGGCGCGCGGCTGGGGACTTGAAATTCCGACTATCGTGCATATGTTGCTGAGGCGGAATATCATCCGGCCGCGAAAGGAACTTTATGCTTGGTAACTGGTTGAAAACTTCGTTGTTGATGGCCGCAGTCGTGGCGCTGTTCGGCGTCGTTGGCGCGGCAATCGGCGGCGCGCAAGGCATGCTGCTTGCCCTGGTGCTGGGTGGTGGCATGAATTTTTTCGCCTACTGGTTTTCCGACAAAATGGTGTTGCGCATGTACGGCGCGCGCGAAGTCGACGCGGCGAGCGCGCCGCAGTTTTATGAAACCGTGCGCGAACTGGCCCAGCGCGCCGGCTTGCCGATGCCCAAGGTTTATCTGATCGATGAGGCGCAGCCCAACGCGTTTGCGACCGGGCGCAATCCCGAGCATGCGGCGGTGGCGGCAACGACGGGAATTCTGCAATTGCTCACCGCGCGCGAACTGCGCGGGGTGATGGCGCACGAACTTGCGCACGTTAAACATCGCGATATTCTGACTTCCACCATCGCCGCGACCATGGCGGGTGCGATATCGGCGATCGCGCATTTTGGTATGTTTTTCGGCGGCCGCGACGGCGATCGTCCCAACCCGGTGGTTGCGCTGATCGTGATGATCGTGGCGCCGTTTGCCGCGATGCTGATCCAGTTCGCGATTTCGCGCGCTCGCGAATTCGGCGCGGACAGCGGCGGCGCTGAAATTTCCGGCGACCCGCAGGCACTGGCGTCCGCGCTCGAGAAAATCGAGCGCTATGCGCAGGGTCTGCCGATGGCGCCGGCCGAGCAGCATCCGGAAACGGCGCAGATGATGATCATCAATCCGCTGAGCGCCGGCGGCATCGCGGGCCTGTTCAGCACCCATCCCGCGACCCGGGAGCGCGTCGCGCGCCTGCTGGCACTGGCGCGCTGATTCAGCCCGCGCGCAAGCCGTGCTAGATACCCAGCGGCTTGCTTGTACTACGGTGGCGGCCGTCGCCGGCGGCCGCAATCTCAACGCCACGCTCGCCGCCGTGTGGCCGCGCCACCCGCAATTGACTGCGCAGCAGCGCTCCGCGATCACAGACCTGTGTTACGGCACGCTGCGCTTCGGTATCCAGCTCGACGCGGTGCTTGCCCAACTGCTCACGAAGCCGGTGCATGACGAGTCGCTGCGCTGGCTGCTGCTGGTGGCACTGTACCAATTGCAGTACACGCGTGCGGCGCCCTACGCCGTCGTCGATCATGCGGTGCGCTGCGCCGCGGTTCTGGGCAAGCCGCAGGCCGCCGGACTGACCAACGCGGTATTGCGCAATTTTTTGCGCAAGCGCGAAGCGTTGCTCGCCAAAGCAGCGCTGACCGACAGCGGACGTTATGCGTATCCGCATTGGTGGATAGACAAGCTGCGCAAACAGCACCCGCTGCATTACGCGGCCATACTCGCGGCGGGCAATCTGCATCCGCCGTTGACCTTGCGCGTGAACCGGCGGCGCACGACACGCGACGACTATATTGCTTTGCTCGCGCAGCACGATATTGCGGCAACCGCGGTCGGCGTGGATGGCGCAACGCTTTCTCGCGCAATGCCGGTCGAACGTCTGCCCGGGTTTGCCGACGGGCTGGCGTCGGTGCAGGATGCTGCCGCGCAATATGCAGCACCCTTGCTGGATGCTCAGCCGGGCATGCGCGTGCTCGACGCCTGCGCCGCGCCCGGCGGCAAGACGACGCATTTGCTCGAAATCGCGGATGTCGATTTGACGGCGCTCGACAGCGATGCAACGCGGCTCGAGCGCGTGCGCCAGAATCTGCAGCGGCTGGGTCTCGCGGCCAGCGTGCTTGCCGGTGATGCGGGCAACCCGGTTGCATGGTGGGATGAGCGACCGTTTGATCGCATCCTGGCCGACGTGCCGTGCAGCGCGTCGGGTGTGGTGCGCCGCCATCCCGATATTAAATGGTTGCGGCGCGCCAGCGACGTCGCGCAGTTCGCGGCGCAGCAGCAGCGCATGCTCGATAGTCTGTGGCGATTGCTGGCCAGTGGTGGTAAATTGCTGTATACGACGTGCTCGATTTTCCAGGAAGAGAACTCACAGCAGGTAGCCGATTTTCTGACGAGGCACTCGGATGCCAAGCTGCTGCCATTATGCGGAGTGAAAACCTTGGACGGGACACCGGACGGCCAGTTGCTGCCAGACCACGAGCATGACGGCTTTTTTTACGCGTTGCTGCAAAAAATTTAGCCGGCTCGGCGCGCTCATTGCGTGCGCGCTGTCGTTTTTCATCTTTGCGGCTGCGCAGGCGGAGGGCATCGATGTCCGCAATGCGGCGCTGGTCGCCGGCGAGGAAGGCTATTTCCTCGAAGCCGATTTTGAGATCGTGCTCAATTCGACGCTGGAGGAAGCGCTCAACAAGGGCGTGCCGCTGTATTTTCTGCTCGAGTTCGAGGTCATCCGGCCGCGCTGGTACTGGCTGAATGAAAAAGTCCTCAGCACCCAGCAGCAGTACCGCCTGGCATACAACGCGCTGACGCGCCAGTACCGTCTCGGCGTCGGCTCGCTGTACCAGAATTTCGGCTCGCTGTCTGAAGCGCTCGATTTTCTGTCGCGCGTGCGCCGGCGCCAGGTGCTCGAGCCCGGTACCCTCAGCAAGGGCAGTACTTACACCGCCGCCGTGCGCATGCGGCTCGATGTATCGCAGTTGCCCAAACCATTTCAACTGAATGCCCTGGCGTCGCGCGACTGGAACTTCGGTTCCGAGTGGCATCGCTGGAGCGTAACGCCATGACGGGTGAAATATCCGGCCTGCGCCTCGCGCTGACCAGCGGCGCCGTCAAGTATCTATTGATCGTGTGCGCGGTAGTCGGCGCGGTGACGCTGTACCTGCTGGCGACGGCGAGTGCCAATACGGCGCTGTTTGCCCAGCACTACCCGTTGTTGCTGGCGCTGAACGGCGGGCTGGCGGTTTGCCTAGCCTTTTTGCTCGGCTACCAGTTATATGCGTTGCGCCAGAAACTGAAGGCGGGCGTGTTCGGCGCCAAGCTGACCTTGCGGCTGGTGCTGTTGTTCGCGCTGGTGGCGGTGTTGCCGGGCGCGCTGGTGTACGGTGTATCAGTGCAATTCGTTGCGCGGAGTATTGAATCGTGGTTCGACGTGCGTGTCGAAAAAGCGCTCGAAGGCGGCCTCAACCTCGGCCGCACCACGCTCGACAATCTGTTGAAGGACCTGATCAAAAAAGCCGACGCGATGGCGGCCTCGCTGGCGGTGCGGCCGCCTGCCGAGCATATTGCCGCCCTCAACACGTTGCGCGAGCAGGCCGGCGCGCAGGAAGCAACCCTGTTCACGCCGCGTGGAAAGGTCCTGGTTTTTTCCGGCAGCGAGCGTACCGGCCTGATGCCCGATGTGCCGGGCCCGAACGTCATGCGCCAGTTGCGCCAGCAGCAGGTTTACAGCGCAATCGAGGCGATTCCCGATCGCGGTCTCTACCTGCGCGTGCTGATACCGGTCAATACCATCAGCCTTGCCGACGACATGCGTGTCCTGCAACTTCTGCAGCGCGTGCCGCGACAGTTGGCACTCGACGCCGAGATCGTGCAAACCGGCCAGCGCGAATATCAGGAGCTGTTGCTGGCGCGCCAGGGATTGAAGCGGCTATATGGAATCACGCTGACGCTGACATTACTGCTGGCACTCCTCACGGCGTTGTCCCTCGCGTTCGTGTTAAGCGAGCGCTTGTCGGCGCCGCTCAGTTTTCTGGTCGAAGGCACGCGCGCGGTGGCGCAGGGCGACTTCAGCCAGCGCGAAACCGTGGCCAGCAGCGATGAACTCGGGGTGCTGACGCAATCGTTTAACGCGATGCGCCAGCAACTGGCAGAAGCGCGCGCGACCGCCGAGCTCAACCAGGAGCAGCTCACCGAAGCGCACACCTATGTACAAAGCATACTGGCCAATTTGTCGGCCGGTGTGCTTGCGTTCGACGAGTCGTTGCGGCTGCGTTCTTTCAACCATAGCGCGTCCGCGATCCTCGACGTCGATTTTGCACAGTTGAGCGGGCTCGAGCTCGCGCATTGGCACGAACGCGTGCCGGCGTTGCAGCAGCTTGCCGGCGATGTCGACGCGGCGTTCCGCGCAGGAGCCGGCAACGAGTGGACAAAGCAAATCGAGCGCGCCGGCAAAGGCGGCAATCAAATGCTGCTCTTGCGCGGCACGCGCCTGCCCGCCGGCAGCGGCACCGGCTATGTCGTGGTGTTCGATGACATAACCCACGTGCTGCAGGCGCAGCGCGACGCGGCGTGGACCGAAGTCGCGCGGCGCTTGGCGCACGAAATCCGCAATCCGCTGACACCTATCCAGTTGTCGGCGGAACGTCTGCAGCACAAGCTCGCGGACAAGCTGGGCGCTGTCGACGCCGACATGCTCAAACGGTCGACCCAAACGATCGTCAATCAGGTGAGCGCCCTCAAAAACATGGTCGAGGCGTTTCGCCAGTACGCGCGCATGCCTGAACCGACCCGCCAGGAACTCGATTTCAACGAACTGGTGCGCGAAGTCCTGATGCTGTATGAATCGCTCGCGGGGCGGCTCACGGTCGAACTCGCGCCGAACCTGCCGCGCATAGTCGGTGATCCCGCACAGCTGCGCCAGGTCATACATAACCTGCTGCAGAACGCGGAAGATGCGCTCGCCGATGCGGCGAACCCGCGTATAGTGTTGCGCACCGAGCCGCTGGCCGGTGGCATGTGGATGACGATCTCCGATAATGGCAGCGGTTTTCCGCATGAGCTCATGCAGCGCGTGTTCGAACCTTACGTGACGACCAAGCCGAAAGGCACCGGCCTGGGTCTGGTGATCGTGAAAAAAATCATTGAAGAACACGGCGGCAGCGTGGAGATTTCGAATATCGAACCGCATGGCGCGCGGGTCACGCTGACTTTCCCCGCCATGGCCGTGCAAACGGCCGCCATCAAAGCCGCCGCGCGCGCTTAACGGGAACGGAGCTATGCAGCAAATCCTGGTAGTCGACGACGAAATCGGAATCCGCGAACTCCTGTCGGAGATATTGCGCGACGAAGGCTATCAGGTGCGTATCGCCGAAAACGCCGGTCAGGCGCGCGCGCAGCGTGCGCAGGCCCGTCCCGACCTGGTGTTACTCGACATCTGGATGCCGGATACCGACGGCATTACGCTGTTGCGGGAGTGGGCGAGCTCGGGACTACTCACCATGCCGGTCGTCATGATGTCGGGCCATGGCACTATCGATACCGCAGTTGAAGCAACGCGCATCGGTGCTTTCGATTTCCTTGAAAAACCGATCGCTCTGCAAAAACTGCTGGCCACGGTCGGCCGCGCGCTAAAACGCGGCGAGCAGCAGGTAAAACCGACATTGATGCTGGCGACGCTGGGCCGCGCGCCGGTGGTGACTGAACTCAAGCAGCGACTGGAGCGCATCGCCAACCTGAAGTCGCCGCTGATGATGGTCGCCGAGCCGGGCAGCGGTGTTGAACTGTGCGCACGTTTCGTGCACCAACCCAACCCGCTTCCCGGCAAACCGAATGCGCCGTGGGTAGAACCGGAAAATCTCGCGGTGCTGGCTGAAGCACCGCTGGATCTCCTGAACCAGGCGCGCGAAGGCACGTTGTTCCTGCCGGAAGTCGCCGACCTGAACCGCGTGGAACAAAAAGGCCTGATGCTGATTATCGGCAAGCTCGAGAAATACAATACGCGGCTGATCTGCGCGACGTCGCGCGCGTTGCCGGAACTCGTCGCGCAAGGTGGGTTCGACGCCAAGCTGTACAGCGTGATCGCTGCGGTAACGGTCAATGTGCCGAGCCTGCGCCAGCATCGCGAAGACGTGCCGGACCTCGCTAACCTGTTCCTGCTGCGCAGCATCGAAGCCAAGGAGGTGGCGCCGCGGCATTTCAGCACTGCCGCGTTGAATGCGCTGCGCAATTACGACTGGCCGGGCAATCTCAATCAGCTGGAAAGCGTCGTGCGCACACTGGCGTTGACGGCTGCCGGCGAAGAAATCGGCGTCAGCGACGTGAACCAGGCGTTGCCGACTTTCGGTGCGTCGCCCGCCGCGGCGCCGACGGGGCTGCCGCTCGACTTGCCGCTGCGCGAAGCACGCGACTCGTTTGAACGCGTTTATTTCGAGCACCACATCGCCAAAGAAGGCGGCAATATGAGCCGCGTTGCCGACAGCGTCGGGCTCGAACGCACGCATCTTTACCGCAAGCTGAAGCAACTGGGCATCAAGCTCACACGTCGCGCCGAAGATTAGCGCGCCCGGCGCCGGAATTGCCGGCGCTACGTAGCCAAAGGCGCCGGTTTCTAAGATAATTGCGGCTCCCGCAAGTCTCGGCTCTCCGCAAGGAAATATCGAATGGGCTCCCGCCTGGAAATAACCAACGCGATCCGCGCGCTCGCGATGGACGCTGTGCAACAAGCCAATTCCGGTCACCCGGGCATGCCCATGGGGATGGCGGAAATTGCCGAAGTGTTATGGCGCCATCACCTCAAACATAATCCCGCCAACCCGCACTGGGCCGACCGCGACCGCTTTGTGCTGTCGAACGGCCATGGCTCGATGCTGCTGTATGCGCTGCTGCATCTCACGGGCTACGATTTGTCGATGGACGAAGTCCGCCGCTTCCGCCAGCTGCATTCGAAAACGCCCGGCCATCCGGAACTTGGCATGACGCCAGGCGTCGAGACCACGACCGGACCGCTCGGCCAGGGCATCAGCAACGCGGTGGGCATGGCGCTCGCGGAAAAATTGCTGGCGGCGGATTTCAATCGCACCGGGCACACGGTGGTCGACCATTACACCTATGTGTTTCTCGGTGACGGCTGCCTGATGGAAGGCATATCGCACGAAGCCTGCTCGCTCGCCGGCACGCTGGGGCTGGGCAAACTGATCGCGTTTTACGACGACAACGGCATTTCCATTGATGGCCAGGTGCAGGGATGGTTTACGGACGACACGCCCAAGCGCTTCGAAGCCTACGGCTGGCACGTGGTGCCGCGCGTCGACGGACACGATGCGGCAGCAATCGAAGCCGCGCTGAAATCCGCGCAGGCAGTCGGCGACCGCCCGAGCCTGATCTGCTGCAAGACCGTGATCGGCAAAGGCTCGCCTAAACGCGCCGGCACCGCCAAAGCGCACGGCGAGGCGTTGGGCGCGGAGGAAGTCGCGGCAACGCGTGCAAGCATCGGTTGGAAATTTCCGCCGTTCGAAATTCCCCAGGAAATTTACGCTGAATGGGATCAGCGCAAAAAAGGCGCTGCCGCGCAAGCAAATTGGGACGCGCGATTTGCCGCCTACGCGTCCGCGCATCCGGATCTCGCGCGCGAATTCAAGCGCCGCTTGGCCGGCGAACTGCCGGCAGATTTTGCGGGCATGGCGGCCGCCGCGATTGAAGCGGCAAATACCAAGGGCGAGACCGTTGCAACGCGTAAAGCATCGCAGCTTGCGTTGACCCAGCTTGCACCCGGCCTGCCGGAACTCATCGGCGGGTCGGCTGATTTGATGGGCAGCGTGTTTACCAACTGGCCGGGCAGCAAGGTCGTGTCGCGCACCGAGCCCGGCAATATCGTGAACTTCGGCGTGCGCGAGTTCGCGATGGCCGCGATCACCAACGGCATGGCGCTGCACGGCGGCTTCATTCCGGAAACCGGCACCTTCCTAACGTTTTCCGATTACTCGCGCAATGCCCTGCGCATGGCTGCGCTGATGAAATTGCGCAATATCTTCGTCTTCACCCACGATTCGATCGGGCTCGGCGAAGACGGACCAACGCACCAGGCCGTCGAGCACACATCGAGCTTGCGGCTGATCCCGAATATGGCGGTGTGGCGGCCGTGCGATACGGTCGAAGCGGCGGCGGCCTGGAGCGCGGCAATACAGCGCAAAGATGGGCCCACCTGTTTCATATTGTCGCGGCAGAACGTGGCGTTCCAAAAACGCAGTGCGACACAAATCGCGTCGATTGCGCGCGGTGGTTACGTGCTCGCCGAAGCCGAAGGCGGCGTTCCACGCGCCGTGATTATCGCGACGGGATCTGAAATGCCGCTGGCGATGGCAGCGCGCGAGCAGCTGCAAAAGGAAGGCATCGCCGTGCGCGTGGTGTCCATGCCCTGCACGTCGTTATTTGATGCGCAGGACGCGGCCTATCGCGCGTCGGTAATGCCCGCCGGCGTGTCCCGCGTCGCAGTCGAAGCCGGGGTCACCGATTTCTGGCGCAAGTATGTTGGTGCCGTGGATTCCAAGACCGGCGCAGTGGTCGGCATCGACCGTTTTGGCGAATCGGCGCCGGCCGGTGAGCTGTTCAAATATTTCGGTTTCACCGTCGACAATGTGGTGGCGACGGTAAAGACAGTCATTTGACTTTGCGGCCCTGACGGGCGGCGAAGGTGTTTACATAATTTCGAGGAGAGGCAGGCATGAGCATCAAAGTTGGCATCAATGGATTTGGACGTATCGGACGGATGGTGTTCCGCGCGGCGGTGCAGCACTTTCCGGACATCGAGATCGTGGGCATCAACGACCTGCTCGAACCGGACTATCTCGCGTACATGCTGCGCTATGACTCGGTACACGGCCGGTTCAAGGGCAACATTGGCGTAGACGGCAATACGCTGGTCGTGAATGGCAAGCGCATCCGGCTTACCGCCGAAAAGGACCCCACGCAGCTGAAATGGGGCGATGTCGGCGCCGATGTCGTCGTCGAATCGACGGGCCTGTTCCTGACCAAGGACAGCTGCGAGAAACACCTCGCCGCGGGCGCGAAGAAAGTCATCATGTCGGCGCCGTGCAAAGACGACACCCCCATGTTCGTGTTCGGTGTGAACGACAAGACGTACAAGGGACAGGCGATCATCTCGAACGCTTCCTGCACCACGAACTGTCTGGCGCCGGTGGCGAAGGTGCTCAACGATACCTGGGGCATCAAGCGCGGACTCATGACGACCGTGCATGCGGCGACCGCCACGCAGAAGACCGTCGATGGTCCCTCCAACAAGGACTGGCGCGGTGGCCGCGGCATACTTGAGAACATCATTCCGTCGTCCACCGGTGCGGCCAAGGCCGTCGGTGTGGTGATCCCCGAACTCAACAAGAAACTGACCGGCATGGCTTTTCGCGTGCCGACGTCCGATGTTTCCGTTGTCGACCTCACGGTTGAACTCAACAAGCCGGCCACTTACGCGGAAATCTGCGCCAAGATGAAAGCAGAATCGCAAGGCGCCATGAAAGGCGTGCTCGGCTACACCGAGGAAAAAGTCGTGTCGACCGATTTCCGCGACGAAGTCTGCACTTCGGTGTTCGACGCCGAGGCGGGCATTGCGCTCGACAGCACTTTCGTGAAAGTCGTCTCGTGGTACGACAACGAATGGGGTTATTCCTGCAAGGTGCTGGAAATGGCGCGCGTCATTGCCAAGTAACGGCATCACCGGCGTTTCCGCATGAACGTAATGAAGATGGCGGACGTAAACCTCGCCGGCAAGCGGGTGTTCATACGCGCGGACCTCAACGTGCCGCAGGACGACGCCGGTAAAATTACCGATGACACGCGCATCCGCGCGTCAGTGCCTGCCATCCAGGCCGCGCTGACGGCAGGCGCCGCTGTGATGGTGACATCGCATCTCGGTCGTCCGACGGAAGGCGAGTTCAATGCCGCCGATTCTCTTGAACCGGTTGCGCAACGGCTGAGCGAGTTGCTCAAGACTCCGGTGCCATTGATGCGCGATTGGGTCGCCGGCGTCGACGTCAAGCAGGGCCAGGTGGTGATGCTCGAAAATTGCCGCTTCAATAAAGGCGAGAAAAAAAACGACGACGCGCTGGCGAAAAAAATGGCGGCGTTGTGCGATGTGTATGTGAATGACGCGTTCGGCACTGCGCACCGCGCGGAAGCGACCACCCACGGCATCGCCAAATTCGCGCCGACGGCGTGCGCGGGCCCATTGATGGCGGCCGAACTCGAGGCGCTCGGCATGGCGTTGCGCGATCCTGCGCGGCCGCTCGTTGCCATCGTCGCCGGGTCCAAGGTTTCGACCAAGCTGACCATACTCAAAACGCTGGCCGAAAAAGTCGATCAACTGATCGTGGGCGGCGGCATCGCGAATACTTTTATGCTGGCGATGGGCCAGCGTGTCGGCAAATCTCTGGCGGAACCCGGACTGATCGGCGAGGCGCATGCCATCATCGATTTGATGAAAAAACGCGGCGCAGAGGTTCCGCTGCCGGTGGACGTCGTCGTTGCGGGCGAATTGTCGGCGCGCGCGCGCGCAAACCTGGTGGCGGCCAATGAGGTTGGCGCCGACGACATGATTCTCGACATCGGCCCGCAGACCGCGGAAGTGCTTGCAAGAGTGATTGCCAGGGCCGGCACCATTATCTGGAACGGGCCGGTCGGCGTGTTCGAGTTCGACCAGTTCGGCGCGGGCACCGCACGCATCGCGCGCGCCATCGCCGAATCCCAAGCGTTTTCGATCGCCGGAGGCGGCGATACGCTGGCTGCCATCGCCAAGTACGGGATCGCCGACAAAGTGTCTTATATGTCGACCGGCGGCGGGGCGTTTCTCGAGTTTCTCGAGGGCAAAAAACTGCCCGCGGTCGAGATTCTTGAACAGCGCGCAAAGAAGGATTGAGGAGCGAGGATTGAGGATTGAGGTAATACCGGTTACGCTCTTACTCAATCCTCAATCCTGATCACTCAATCCTGCCTTTATGCCCCGCCGCACCAAAATTGTCGCCACACTCGGCCCCGCTTCCAGCGACAAGGTCACGCTCCTGCGCATGATCGAGGCCGGGCTCGACGTCGTGCGCATGAATTTCTCGCACGGCACGGCGAAGGAGCACACCGCGCGCGTCGAACTCGTGCGCGAACTGGCGCGCAAGGCCGGCCGCTCGGTCGGCGTGCTGGTGGATTTGCAGGGCCCGAAAATTCGCATCGGCCGTTTCGAGCACGATCGCATCGAACTCAATGTCGGCGATAAATTCGTGCTCGACGCTGAGTGCAAACTGGGCGATGCGCATCGCGTTGGTCTCGATTACAAGAACCTGCCGCAGGACGTCTCCAAAGGCGACACGCTGCTGCTGGACGACGGCCGCGTCGTGCTGGCGGTGGTCGCGGTCAGGGGCACGCGTATAGATTGCGTGGTCGAGCAGGGCGGCACGCTGTCCAACAACAAGGGCATCAACCGCAAGGGCGGCGGACTGACCGCGCCTGCGCTGACCGAAAAAGACATGCAGGACATCAAGACCGCGGCCCTGCTGAAAGCCGATTACCTCGCCGTATCGTTTCCGCGCTCGGGGGCCGACATGCAATGGGCGCGCGACCTCATGCTGAAGGCGGGCGGCAAGGCGCTGTTGTGCGCCAAGATCGAGCGCGCCGAAGCGATTCCCGCGCTGGAGGAAATCGTCGACGCCTCCGATTCGATCATGGTTGCGCGCGGCGATCTCGCCGTGGAAGTCGGCGACGCGGTGGTGCCCGCTTTGCAGAAGCGCATGATCCGCATGGCGCGCGAGCGCAACAAGCTGGTGATCACGGCCACCCAGATGATGGAGTCGATGATCAACAATCCCATTCAAACGCGCGCGGAAGTGTCGGACGTCGCCAATGCCGTGCTCGACGGCACCGACGCGGTGATGCTGTCGGCGGAAACCGCGGCCGGCAAGTTCCCGGTGGAAACCATCGCCGCGATGGCGCGCGTCTGCCTGGAGGCCGAAAAGGAAGACGCGTTTATCGCCGAACGCCGGCGCACCGGCCCGCCGGAAACGGTCGAAGAGGCCGTCGCACGCGCCACGATATTCACCGCCAACAGCCTTGGCATCAAGGCGATCGCCGCACTGACGCAAAGCGGCAAGACGGCGTTGCTGATGTCGCGCATGAATTCAAGCGTGCCGATTTACGCGCTGTCGTCGGTGGTCGAAACGCGCCGGCGGGTCACGCTGTTCCGCGGCGTCTATCCGCTCAAATTCAAAGGCGCGCGCGATCCCGAGCGCTCGCTGAACATGGCCGAGGATGAGCTCCTGAAGAGGGGTGCGGTGAGGTCGGGCGATTACATCATTCTCACAATTGGCGAGCCTTTCGGCAAAGCCGGCGGCACCAATACGATGAAAATCGTCAAAGTCGGCGAGCATCGTCGTTCTTGATGATCGCCGGTTTTGGGGATTTCGGCGGAGGCTAACTTGCTTGGCAAGTTAAGCGCAGCGGCCGTAGCCAAAATACCCGGGCGAGCATCGCCGTTCTTGATGGTCGCCGGCATTGGGGATTTCGGCGGAGGCTAACTTGCTTGGGAAGTTAAGCGCAGCGGCCGCAGCCAAAATACCCGGGCGAGCATCGTCGTTCTTGATGGTCGCCGGCATTGGGGATTTCGGCGGAGGCTAACTTGCTTGGCAAGTTAAGCGCAGCGGCCGTAGCCAAAATACCCGGGGGAACACGGGCGTTCTTGAAGTGAGCGTTTGCGTAAGCTGGGCGTAAGCAGGGATAGTTACACTGCGTCGCGCTGTACGTCCGGAATCTCGATCCCAGCATGGTCAAAACGTATTTCCTAAGGGTAGAATATGCACCCTTTGGGCGTTTTCGTTTTATTTTTCCGGCACGCATCAGCCAGTTGGAGGCAGTAAATGTTTGAACGTGAACTTGCAGCGACCGCGGCGGCGATGGTTGCCCCGGGCAAAGGTATTCTGGCGATCGACGAATCGAGTGGCACCATCAAGAAACGCTTCGACCTGATCGGCGTCGAATCGACCGTGGAGACGCGCCGCGCCTACCGCGATCTGCTTATCTCGGGCGACGGCCTGGCGCAGTTCATCAGCGGCATGATTCTGTACGACGAAACCATCAAGCAGGCGACCAAGGCGGGCACGCCGTTTCCGGACGCGATGAAAAAAGCGGGCATCCTGGCCGGCATCAAAGTCGATACCGGAGCAAAGGCGCTGGCCGGAGCCGCCGGCGAACAGGTCACCGAAGGCCTCGACGGGTTGCGCGAGCGCCTCGCGGAATACAAAAAGCTCGGCGCGACATTCGCCAAGTGGCGCGCGGTGATCACGATAGGCACGGATATGCCGAGCCAATACTGCATTGAGGCCAACGTGCATGCACTCGCGCGCTACGCGGCGTTGTGCCAGGAAGCGGGCATCGTGCCGATCGTTGAACCCGAAGTGCTGATGGACGGCAGCCATACGCTCGAGCGCTGCTTTGAAGTCACAGAAAAAACGCAACACGCATTATTTGACGAACTGCACCGGCAGCGCGTGCGTTTCGAGCATCTCGTGTTAAAGCCGAGCATGGTTATTTCCGGCAAGGATTGCCCGCAACAAGCCAGTGTTCAACAGGTCGCGGATGCGACCGTGCAATGCCTGAAACGCACGGTGCCCGCGGCAGTGCCGGGTATCGTGTTCCTGTCCGGCGGGCAAAGCGATGAACTCGCCACCGCGCACCTGAATACAATGAACGCTGGGAAAGCAGCGTTGCCTTGGCCATTGTCGTTTTCTTACGGCCGGGCCCTGCAGGCCCCCGCGCTGAAAGCGTGGAAAGGGCAGCCGGGGAGCGTGCCGGCGGCGCAGAAAGCGCTATATCACCGCGCTAAAATGAACAGCGCGGCGTGTTTTGGCCGCTATAAGGCAGAAATGGAAAAGGACGCGTTGGCCGCTTGATTGCCCATTAACGGTGCCCCCGGTAACATCGCAGTGCGCAGGTGGCTAGGCGCCAAGAAACCGGTTATCATGCGCCGTTAACGCTGGCCGGCAAGCGATTTTAAGCACGGCAAAAAATCAGTTTTCGTCAATTTGGAGGAGTTCAAATGGCATTGAAAATCCGGAGCATGAAAGACTTTAG
>JAIOOZ010000496.1 GCA_021414185.1 Betaproteobacteria bacterium | reverse complement strand
ACCCAGTTGTCGCCGTAGATGATTTCGAGCGGCTTCTTGCCCTGCTTGATGTCGTCCGCCTGCTGGTGCTCCATGTCCATACGCTGGCGCGCGATCTTGATGATCTCCTCCGCGGCCTTGAGCGGGATCACCGCGACACCGTCGTCATCGCCGACCACGATGTCGCCCGGGCTGATCACGAGGCCACCGACGTGCACCGGAACGTTGATCGCGCCGGGGGTATTTTTTTGCGCGGAACGCGGGCACACGCCGCGGCAGAACGCGACAAACTTTTCGGCACGCAGCAATCGGATGTCGCGCACGCAGCCGTTGGTCACGATGCCCAGCGCACCGCGGTTGCGCGCCTGCAGCGACATGTTGTGGCCGAACGAACCGGTATTGTTCTCGCGGCCTTCATCGATCACCAGCACGTCGCCCGGCTGCAGCATGGTCAGCGCCTTGTGCGTCGTAATGTTGTCGTTCGGATAGTTGAGGACGGTGAACGCGACGCCAATCAGGCGGATCGGTTCGAATATCGGGCGTATCTCCGGCATCATCACGCCGTGGCGGCCCATGGTGTCGGCGAGCGTGGAAGTCCAGATGCCTTCGAGCTGCTTCAACAGCGCCGGCGACGGACGCGGAAAGTTGTGATGAATTTGGCCGTACATGGATTTCCTCAGTTCGTGGCGGCGCGGATGCCGTTGTTCTTGCGTTCTTGTGTTTTGGAACGGCGGACGCAAACGGAACAAGCGCCATGTTAGCAGAGGCTTGATATCGAATAAAATAACAAATATCGACTCCTCTATACGTTTTATGCATACTTGACATAGCACAAGCGCGCGCCAATCAGAGCGACGGCAGGCTCCCATGGACCGGCGCGATGCGCCGCCCGGCAATCGCCTTGTCCACCTCGGACTTTTTCAGCGCGGGGGCGAACAAGCGCATGAAATCGACCATATAGCCGCGCAGATAACTCTTGCGGCGCACAACTATGCCGAGCGTGCTGGGCGCGAGCAGCCGCTTCGCGTCGCGCTGCCGCAGGTTGGCATCTTTGCGCGCGTCGAAGGCGATGGTCGCCAGCAGGGCGACGCCCAGCCCCATCTCCACGTACGCCTTGCTGACGTCGGCGTCGATCGCGCTCAACACGACGTTGGGCGTCAGGCCGGCATCGGCGAACGCCTTGTCGACGATGGAACGCGCGCTGAAGCCTTCGTCGTAAGTGATGATGGGATAACGGGCAATGGCGGCCAGCGTCAGCGACTTCACGCGCAAAAGAGGGTGCCGGGGCGGCGTCACCAGGCTGCGGCTCAAGCCGTAGCACGGCAGTACCGCCACCTCCTCAGGCAGGTGCTGCGTCTCGGTACAGATCGCGATATCGGCTCGTCCCTGCGCCACCAGCTCGCAGCACTGCGCCGGCGTGCCCTGCCGCAAATTCAGCTTCACGCGCGGATGGCTTTGCATGAACTTGCGGATTACGGGCGGCAGCGTATAGCGCGCCTGGGTATGCGTGGTCGCGATGGAAAATTCGCCGGCTGCCAATTGCGACAGTTCGTCGCTGACGCGCTGCATGTTCTTCGCGTCTTCGAGCATGCGCCGCGCGATGGCGACAACTTCCCGCCCCTGCGGCGTCATGTCGAGTATCTTGTTGCGCTTGCGCACGAAGAGCTCGATGCCGAGTTCCTTTTCGAGCTCCTGGAT
>JAIOOZ010000495.1 GCA_021414185.1 Betaproteobacteria bacterium | reverse complement strand
GGCACCGTTCCCGCAAACGGGCCTGCGGCTAACGAGTCTCGGCGCCATGTTGTCGAAAAGCCCCTTGCTTAGAATGACTAAGCCGCGGGACTTTCTTCTAGCCCTGAGCCAAAATCGTGACAGCGCATCACGCGTTTCATCATGTTAGGCACTCTAAGCTTCGCGGCCAAAGTCGTGCGCTGGCAGAAGCAGCACGGCCGGCACGACCTGCCGTGGCAGAAAACGCGCGACGCCTACCGCATCTGGCTCTCGGAAATCATGCTGCAGCAGACGCAGGTGGCGGCGGTCATCCCGTATTACCAGCGGTTTCTCCAGCGCTTTCCCGATATCGGATCGCTCGCCGCGGCAACGCAGGATGAAGTGCTGACGCTATGGGCCGGACTCGGCTATTACTCGCGCGCGCGCAACCTGCATCGCGCGGCGCAACTGGCCGTAGCCGGGCACGGCGGACGCATGCCGGTTGATTTCGACGCATTGCTCACGCTGCCGGGCATAGGCCGTTCGACGGCGGCCGCGATTTGCGTATTCGCATACGGCGCCCGCCATGCCATTCTCGACGGCAACGTGAAAAGGCTGTTTGCGCGCCGCTTCGGCATTGCCGGCTTTCCCGGGGATGCGAAGGTAGCGGGGGTGCTCTGGCGCGAAACGGAACGGCAACTGCCGGCGCGCAACATCGAGGCATATACGCAGGGCCTGATGGACCTGGGCGCCGGTGTATGCACGCGCGGCAAACCGCGTTGCGATGTTTGCCCGGTGGCGCAGGATTGCGTTGCGCTCAAGCGCAAAGCGATAGCAAAATTTCCGGCACCACGTCCGCGCAAGGCGCTGCCTCAACGGCACACCGACATGCTGGTGCTGCTGCACGCGCGGCAGGTGTTGCTGGAGAAGCGCGCGGCCACCGGCATCTGGGGCGGCATGTGGAGCCTGCCCGAAGTCCCGGCAGGCACCGACATGATTGCGTTGTGCGCGCAACGCTACGGCGCCGCAGTCGCGCAGCATGAAGTGATGCCGACGGTCGCCCACGGCTTTACGCATTTCAAGCTCGACATCGTGCCGCAGCGGCTGAAGGTCAGTCATGTGGCGGCGCATGCAGCGGCACCCGGCGTGATGTGGTTGCCGCTCGAAGAGGCGTTGGGCGCGGCAATTCCGGCGCCGGTCAAGCGCATCATCGCGGCCATCGCGGCGGAAAAGTAAATACTCGAGAGGCGAGAGGCGAGAGGTGGAGTGGACCTCGCTGGCGCTTACCGTACGCACTGATCAGTTCCAAGTGCGTTGCGCTGCTTCGCGAACACCAAACATGCTACTTCATGATCTCGACGCGTTGCCCGCGATCGCGCATGGCGTCGGCGCGCGCCTGGATGTAGCGCTGGAAATTCGGCTCCTGCAGGTAAGCGCCGCTGGCGACGTAGTCGAGCGCGGACTGCAGGTGAAACATCCGCACATAAGCTTCGATCCTGAATACTTCGCGGCCGGCGGCATCGAACAGGACCACGCCGGGCGTGTACAGCACTTTGAGATCGCGCGCCCACTGCTCCGCGGTGGATTTCGTGCCGTCGGGCGCGACGACTTCGGCATTGCTCTTCACGTCGAGCCGGTAAACGTCGAAACGCTCCAGTAATTTGCGGGTTTCAGCGGCTTTCAGCGCGCTCTTATGCAGTTCATCACAGTCCGCGCAATCAGGTTGTTCGAAAAAAATGGCGAGCGGACGCGCCGCCGGTTTGCGGCGGTCGAACATATAAGGCGGTTTACGGAAGAGGGACTCGTCGCGCGGCACCGCGGCGCGGGCCTCGGGCAGGTATTTTTTCTGAAAATCGGCAAAGCTGACTTCGCCCGCCCGCTGCTGCGCCGCGTAGTCGAGCGCCGCCATGAAGCGCGGCGGCGGGTAGTAGCCGTTGACTCTCAGCGCGACGCCGCCTTTCTCGTCGAGAAACAGCAGTGTCGGCGTGAACTGCACCTTGAGCGTTGCTGCGAATTCCTTTTCGCTGCGCGGCTTGCCGTCGAGCCACGTGACTTCGCGGCTGCCGAAAATGTTGATTTCGATGGCGTCGAAATGCCGGCGTGTTTTGGCGACGATGTCCGGCTGTTTGAAATTGACTTCCATCAAGCGCTTGCAGTATGGGCAGCCGTTCTGGCCGAAATAAATCATCACGCGCTTTTTGGCCGCCGCCGCTTCCCTGATGTCGTCGCGCAGGTCGAGGAAAGAGATTTTGAACCACGCAGGAGCTTCGATTTCCTGCGGCGCGTCGGCGGCACGCGCCCCGGCTGCGCACATGAGGGCGATGCACAATGCGCCCAGCGCGGTGTAAGCTTGGAACTTGTCGATCATTTGGCTATCAGTATAAGACTGGCGCGCAGCGACGGCCAGCGGCGGCCAGCGGTGAAGAGGAAAATATTGGTATGAGTGAAGCATGGCCCGAAATCAGGGATTGGCGCAAAGCGAAGCGCGCTGAGCTGATTGCGCAGCGCGTCGCGCTGGAGCCTGTCCGCCGCCGTCAATTGAACGCCGCGATCACCGCGCATCTCGAAGCCGGTTTCGAAATGCTGGCCGGCATGACCATCGGTTTTTGCTGGCCGTTCAAAGGCGAATTCGATGCGCGCTTTGCAATCAGGCGATTTCGCGACGCGGGGGCGGCTGCTGCATTGCCGGTGGTGATCGCGAAGGCGATGCCGCTGCAGTTCCGCGCGTGGTGGCCGGGCGCGCCGATGACGACCGGCGTTTACGACATCCCGATTCCCGATGGCACCGCGCTGGTGGTGCCGGATGCCGCGATTGTCCCGATGAACGGCTTTGACGCGCAGGGTTACCGGCTGGGCTATGGCGGCGGCTATTTCGACCGCACCCTGGACGCGACGTCGCCGCAGCCGCTGGCCATAGGCGTTGCCTTTGAATTCGCCGGCCTGCCGACGATACGCCCGCAGCCGCACGACGTACCAATGGATTTCGTGGTGACGGAAGCAGGCATCTACGTGGCGAAAAACGCGAGCCTGGCGCGTCTGAGCGCCGGCAAATGCCGCGAGCGGGTGCAGCAACTGTGCGCGGAGCGGGGATTGCCGCGCCGGCGGGCTGAGGCCGCGGCCGGCTACACTTCACCCGCGTGTTATGCGGCGGAATTCCCCGGCTATTTTGGCGAAACTGGCGAAAAGAACTAAGACCGCAGTCCCTGCGCAGAGAGTATCTTGCCCAGTTCCGACAGCCGCGCCTGCGGGTCGGTCATGCGCAGCAGCTGCTGTTTCAGGTCGAGGCTGATCGGCAGCACTTCGCTCAGGCGATAGCCGATCCACGCCGCGTCGTCGAAACGGTGCGGTGACGGAAAGTGGTCGGCGCCGATTTTCTCGATGATGGCTTTCAACACCTCGCTGCACAGGGTTTCCTGCGGTGCGACTTCGCTGTCGTTTTCCAGGCGCTCGATGGCGGCTGAAATCAGCCCGTTCTTTTCCACCGTGGAGCTCAAGATGCGAAAACGCTGCAGGCCTTCGACCTGCAGGTGAAATACGCCGAGCTGCGGCATGTCCCAGTGGGCGATGCGCGCGAGGCAGCCGATGTCCTGCGGCACCGCCGGCGTGCCGGTTTCGCGGCCTTCCTTGATCAGGCACACGCCGAACGGGCGCGCTTCGCTGATGCAGACCTTGGTCATCTCGATGTAGCGCTGCTCGAAGATCTTGAGCGGCAGCACGCCGCCCGGAAACAGCACCGTGTTTAGCGGAAAAATATACGTCTGCGGATCGGCGGTGGTCATGAGGAGAGTTCGCGATGGCGCACCAGCACGCGGCGGCTTTCGCGAAAATGTCGCGCCAGCGCTTCGACGAAGTACACCGAACGGTGCTCACCGCCGGTGCAGCCGATGGCAACCGTGACGTAACTGCGGTTGTCGGCCAGAAAACAGGGCAGCCAGTTGGCGACGAAAGTGCGGATGTCGTTGTACATGCGATTGACGTTGGCGTTGGCTTCCAGAAATTCGACCACCGCGCGGTCCTTGCCGGTTAGCGGGCGCAGCCTGGGGTCGTAAAACGGATTGGGCAGGCAGCGCACGTCGAATACGAGATCGGCGTCCAATGGAATGCCATGCTTGTAGCCGAACGACTGGAACAGCAGCGTCATGCCGGCGTGGTCGAAGTCGACGAATTCCTTGATCCATGCGCGCAGCGCGTTCGGATTCAGTTCGCTGGTGTCGATGTGGTGCGACAGGCCGCCGATTTCCGCCAGGAGTTCGCGCTCGCGCGCGACGCACTCGGCGACCGTGAGTTCGCCCGCGCTCAACGGGTGGCGGCGGCGCGTTTCCGAGAAACGCTTGATGAGCGTCTCGCTCTTGGCTTCGAGGAACAGCACGCGCACGTCGACGCCGCGCGCTTTGAGGTCTGCGACCTGCCGCGGCAGCTGGTTGAGGGTGTCGCCGCTGCGCGCGTCTATGCTGACGGCAACCTGCGCGTAACCCGCTTCGCGCAGAAAGTCGACCATCGCCGGCAGCAGCTTGGCGGGCAGGTTGTCGGCGGTGTAGTAAGCGGCGTCTTCGAGCGCTTTTAACGCGACGCTTTTGCCCGAGCCGGAAAGCCCGGTCACGATGACGAGTTGCATGCCCGCCATCTAGGGTTCGCCGCCGTTCATTTCCTGCGCCTGGCGCGCGATGAATTCGCGGGTGCTGTCGATGCCACGCAGCTGCAATACGTGGTTGCGTACCGCCGCCTCGACCAGCACTGCGAGATTGCGCCCGGCCGCCACCGGTATGGTGACCTTGCTGATGTCGACGCCGAGGATTTCGTGCACTCCGGGCTTGAGCGGCAGGCGGTCGACGTACTGGGTTTCGCTGCCGGCGGGTTTTTCGAGGTGCACGATCATTTTCATGTTCTTGCGCGGGCGCAGGGCCGCTTCGCCGAATATGGTGCGGATGTTCAAGACGCCGAGGCCGCGTACTTCCAGGAAGTCGCGCAGCAGGGCCGGGCAGCGTCCTTCGAGCGTTTCCGGCGCGATGCGATAGAGCTCAATCACGTCATCGGCGATCAGCCCGCTGCCGCGGCTGATCAGTTCCAGCGCGAGTTCGCTTTTGCCCACGCCGCTGTCGCCGGTGATCATTACACCCATGCCGAGGACGTCGAGAAACACGCCGTGCATGGTGGTGGATTCGGCGAGAGCGCGCGCGAGGTAAGGCCGCAGCATCCACATCAGCTCGACGCTCTCGAGCGGCGACGCCAGCAGCGCGACGTGCAAGGTGTCCGCCAGCGCGATCAGGTGTTCAGGAGAGCGCTCGCCGCCGGCGACGACGATGCAGGCGAGGTTGGAAGTCGCCAGGCGGTGCAGCGTTTGCTGGCGCGTGACGGTATCGAGCGCGTTGAGGTGGTCGATTTCCGGGCGCGCGAGTATCTGTATCCAGTTGGGATGGATGAAGTTGAGGTGGCCGATCAGGCCCCCATGCGAGTCTTTCAGGTGGCCGCTGTCGAGCGTCTGCACGCCGCCGTCGCGCCCCGCGATCCACGCCAGGCGCAGTTTGTCGCGGTTGTCCTCAAACAGCTGCGCTACGCTGATTTGCGGCATGCGGTTGCCATTCGGCGATCAACTGGTGCATTGCGTCGGTGGAGGCTGCCTGCAGCAGCTGCTCGCGGAATGCGTTGTCGCTGAACATCTGCGCGAGTTCGCTCAGTATCTGCAGGTGCAGGTCGGTCGCCCGCTCGGGCACCAGCAGCACGAATATCAGGTTGACCGGCTGGCCGTCGGGCGAATCGAATGGAATCGGCTCGCGCATGCGGATCAGCGCGCCGACCGCGTCTTTCAGGCCCTTGATGCGGCCGTGCGGAATCGCGACGCCCTGGCCCAAGCCGGTGGAGCCCAGCTTTTCGCGCGCAAACAGGCTGTCGAAAACCTGGCTGCGCGCCACATTGTGGTTGTTCTCGAACATGAGGCCGGCGTGCTCGAACACGCGTTTTTTGCTGCTCACGTCGAGATCCAGCACCACGTTTTGTGCCGGGAGAAGCTTGGCTATGAGGCTCATATCAGATCAGGCTGTCGGTAATCCGCGCGTGCCGCCACCTTGGCATGCGCGGAGCGCGGCGTCAATCATCGCTTTCTGGCTCGATGGAATTGCGGACGGCTTCGCGGCCGCCGCGATGCTCGAAATGCTTTTCTTTGTGTTTCAGTATCTGGCGGTCTAGTTTGTCGACCAGCGCGTCGATCGCGACGTACATGTTGGCGTCGTCGCATTCGACGAATATGTCCTTGCCGGAGAGATGCACGTTGGCTTCGATTTTCTGTTTCAGCTTGTCCACCGACAGAATGATGTTGACGTCGATGACGTGGTCGAAGTGGCGCTTGATGCGCGTGAATTTGCTGGTGACGTATTCGCGCATCGCGGGGGTGACATCGACATGGTGGCCCCTCATATGTAGGTTCATGTATGGCTCCTCGGTTAAGTAAGGCTGTACCTCTGTTACGGCAAGTGCTGCGGATGAACTGGTGTCAAAGCGATTTGCGCAGGTTGAGCGGCAGTATCTGCATGGATTCGCGGTACTTGGCGACGGTGCGGCGCGCCACCACGATGCCCTGCTGGCCGAGTATCTCGGAAATCTGGCTGTCGGACAGCGGCTTCTTGCCGTTCTCCGCGCTCACCAGCTGCTTGATCAGCGCGCGGATCGCGGTGCTTGATGCCGAGCCGCCCGTCTCGGTCGTGACGTGGCTGCCGAAAAAATACTTGAGTTCGAAAATGCCGCGCGGCGTAAACATGAATTTCTGCGTGGTCACGCGCGACACGGTGGATTCGTGGAGATCCAGCGTGTCGGCGATTTCGCGCAGTACCAGCGGGCGCATCGCGACTTCGCCGTGCTCGAAAAAATGGCGCTGGCGGTCGACGATCGCCTGCGACACGCGCAGTATCGTATCGAAGCGCTGCTGCACGTTCTTGATGAGCCAGCGCGCCTCCTGCAGCTGTCCGGCCAGTTGCTGGTGTCCGGCGTCGCGGTTGCGCTGCAGGATGTCGGCATACAGGCGGTTGATGCGCAGCTTCGGCATCGCTTCAGGGTTCAACGCGGCAAGCCACACGCCTTTGAGTTTTTTGACTATGACATCCGGCACGATGTAGCGCGTGTCGCCGGACGAGTAGCTCGCGCCCGGGCGCGGGTTGAGACTGGTGATCAGGTTCTTGACCCCGCGCAGGACGGCGTCTTCGCAGTGCAGGATTTTTTTCAGCTTGGTGAAATCGCGCGCGGCGAGCACGTCGAGGTGGTGGCTGACTATTTCCAGCGCCTGCGCGCGATACGGTGTCGCGGCCGGCTGTGTTTCGAGCTGCAGCTTGAGGCACTCGCCGAGATTGCGCGCGCCGACGCCCGGCGGATCGAGGTTCTGCAGATGCCGCAACGCGACCAGCAGGTCATCGACTTCGATGTCGAGTTCGGGCGGCAGAATTTCGACGAGCTCGGCCAGATCCTGGTGCAGATAACCGTCGTCGTCGAGCGAATCGATGAGCAGCGTGACGAGTTTCTGGTCGTGTTCGGTGATCTGCGTCAGCGACAACTGCGAGATCAGGTACTCGCGCAGAGACTGGGTCTCGGCGGCGACCTGCGGATACTCGGCTTCGTCGTTGTCGTCGCGCGTGCCGCCGTGGCTGTAATCTTCTTCAAAACCCGGGGCGTCGGCGCTGCCGTGCGTATCGCTCGCCGTGGTGTCGGCTTCGCTCTCGTTGGTGGTCGTGGGCGTGGCGGGCGTGGTGAATTCGGTGCTGCCCGGCGGCAGCGCTGCAACGGTTTCTTCACGCAGCCCGTCTTCGCGCTCGAGCAGCGGATTGTCCTGCAGGAATTTTTCGATTTCCTGGTTGAGTTCAAGCGTCGACAGCTGCAGCAGCCGGATCGACTGCTGCAGCTGCGGCGTGAGCGTCAAATGCTGGGACAGCCTGAGCTGTAGCGAATGCTTCATGTTCCGGAAAGGAGGATGGCGGCGCGATTAACTGGGCGGCAAGGTAGAGATGGGCTTTGAATGCGTGCACCGGGAACAAAACGCCGCCGGCGCGCTCGCTGGAAGGGGGGTGCCAACGCGCTCGCTTACAGGCGGAAATGCTCTCCGAGATAGACCTTTCTCACGCTGTCATTATAGACGATTTCATCGGGTTTTCCGTACGCCAGCACACTGCCGTCGTTGATAATGTACGCACGGTCGCAGATGCCCAGCGTCTCGCGGACGTTGTGATCGGTGATCAGGACCCCGATATCGCGTTCTTTCAGAAAACGGATGATTTTCTGGATGTCGATGACGGCGATCGGATCGACCCCCGCAAAAGGTTCATCGAGCAGGATAAAGCGCGGTTCGGTGGCCAGCGCGCGGGCGATTTCGACCCGCCGCCGCTCGCCGCCGGAGAGGCTGATCGCGGGGTTGTCGCGCAGGTGATCGACGTGCAGGTCCTGCAGCAGCTGGTCGAGTTTTTCGGTGATTTGCGCGGCGTTGTTGTTTTGCAGTTCAAGCACCGCGCGCACGTTTTCCGCCACGGTCAGGCGGCGGAAAATCGAGGCCTCCTGCGGCAGGTACGAAAGCCCGAGCTGCGCGCGCCGGTGTATCGGCATGTGCGTCAGGCGCTTGTCGTCGAGGTAAATCTCGCCGCCGTCGAGCGGCACCAGCCCGACCATCATGTAAAAGCAGGTGGTTTTGCCGGCGCCGTTGGGGCCCAGCAGTCCGATGACCTCGCCGCTGCTTACCTCGAGCGAGACGTCCTTGACCACGACCCGCGACTTGTAGCGTTTCTTGAGTTGTTCTGCCCGCAACTGGCTCATGATGGCATGCGGTGCGGCGGCCGCGGCGCGAGCGTGCCGCCCACGCAGCGGTGGTGCTGGCGGATTGCCGTCAACGCGGCGCGCCTGCCGGATTTTCGCGCGGGTTCGCGACGTCGGTGGCCGGTTTCAACGGCAACGGTGCGCCGGCCGGCGGCTCTTTCGACTTGGGCTGGATGATCGCGCGCACGCGGCCTTCCGGATTGGCGGCCGTCGCGGCCTGCTTGCCGCCGCCGGTGACCTTGAAAAATTCGGTCGCGACTTCGTATGAAATGTAGTTGCCGCGCACGTCGTCATTGGCTTTTTTCAGATAGGCGCGATTGAACATCTGCAGTTTTTCGGCCTTGCTGTCGTATTCGATGCGCTCGGCGTAGCCATCGATGTATTCGTCGTAGCCTTCGCGTTTCTGGCGAAAGCTCGCGAGATTGCCGTAGGCGACGCCGTATTTGAAGCCGTCGGCGTCCTGCTGCACGACCATGCGGTCGCCGCGTATGACCAGCGTGCCCTGCGTCAATACCACCCTGCCGGTAAACGTCGCGGTCTGCTTGTTGTCGTCTACAGTGACCTGGTCGGCTTCGAGATTGACGGGCTTGTCGCGATCGGAGCGTTCCGCCATGCCTGCCGCGGGCGTGAGGAGGCAGCATGCGAGCAGCATCGACCATTGCCACGACGGGCTTGGCACGCCGCCGGCAGCGGAAGGTTCGCTGCGCTTACCTGGTTTTTTCATAACGGCCTCGGACATTGGAAAGCAGTTTCAGGATACGGGTCTCATTGTTGAATTCTAAGCCATCCGACGTAATCAGGGTGTTCGCGTCCTGGATACGCACCGGCTTGTCGGTTTTGGCGATGCCGTCGTCAGGTATGACGTGCAACCAGCTGGTCAGCACCGTCAGTTCGCCGCGATTTTCGTAGGCGGAGCGCGTGAGGCGCACGTCGTCCTTGAGATACGCGTTCTCGCCATTGCTCGACAGCGTGGCAGTTTTGGAGCTGGCGGTCACCGTCACGCCGGCGCCGTGAAAATTGACGAATTTAGGCGCTACGAGGTCGGTAGTGTCGTCGTCCGGGTAGTGCTGCATGCGGCGCGCATCCAGTTTGTAGCGCACGATGCCGTCGGGACCGATGCGGGTCACCGCGAAATTGTCGACGATGTAATCGGGATCATGGCGGCTTTTGCCGCTGACGCCGGCTTCTGGCGGCTGCACCTGGCGGTCGAGCCATACGGTCACCGCGGCCACCGCCGCGAGCAACAGCACCGGAAACCAGGTCGTCAGGCGCTGCATCATTTTATGTAGGCCTCGAGCGCGCGTTCGAGCTTGCCCTGGGCATGCATGATCAATTCGCAGACTTCACGCGCAGCACCGCGTCCGCCGTGCGCACGCGTGACGTAATCCGCGTGCTGCCTGACGATCAGCGGTGAGTCCGGCACGGTAAGCGCGAGACCACAGCGCAGCATCACGGGCAGATCGACCACGTCGTCGCCCATGTAGGCGGTCGCCGCGGCATCGAGCGAGCGCGATTTGAGCAGTGCTGCAAACGCCTGCGCTTTATCGGCGACACCCTGGTATACGAGATCGATGCCGAGGTTCTTCGCGCGCAGCTCGACGATGCGCGAAGTGCGGCCGGTGATGATGGCGAGTTCGACGCCGCTTTCGCGCAGCATTTTCATGCCGTGGCCGTCGAGGCTGTTGAACGCCTTGATTTCCTCGCCGCCGTCGGTGAGATAGAGCGAGCCGTCCGTGAGCACGCCGTCGACGTCGAATATCGCGAGGCTGATGCGTTTGGCTTTGGCGTAGATGGCTTGCATGGATTTGGAGTTTTGAATCCGCGTGGCCCGTGGTCCGCCGTATTGTCGCGGCCGGCCCGCAAGCGGGGCGCGGACCTAGAGAACCTTGGCCTTAAACAAAGCGTGAGTGTTGAGCGCGCCAACCAGGCGTTGTTCCGAATCGACCACCAGCAGCTGGTTGACCTTGTATTGCTCCATGATCTGCACGGCTTCGGCGGCCAGCTTGTCCGGGCTGATGGTGCGCGGCGCGCGCGTCATCACGCTGGCGATGGGAGTGGTGCGAAGATCGACGCCTTTTTGCAGCGTGCGGCGCAGGTCGCCATCGGTGAAGATGCCGATCACGCGCTGCTTGCCGTCGAGTACCGCCGTGACGCCGATGCGCCCGCGCGACATTTCGAGAATGGCATCCGAAAGCGACGCCGTGTCGGCAACGTGCGGCGCCTCGGCGGCGGTGCCCATCACGTCGCGCACGTGCGTCAATAGTTTGCGGCCGAGCGCTCCACCGGGGTGCGAGCGCGCGAATTCGTCGCGGCTCACACCTTTGGCCTGCATTACCGCGAGCGCGAGCGCGTCGCCGAGTGCCAGCGCCGCGGTAGTGCTCGCGGTGGGCGCCAAATTGAGAGGGCAGGCTTCTTTTTCCGCGCCGGCGTAAAGATGGGCATCGGCCTGCCGGGCGAGGCTCGATTGCGGTTTGCCGGTAAGCGCGATCAGCTTGGCGCCCTGGCGTTTGATCAAGGGCACGATTGCCAGCAGCTCGGCCGTTTCGCCCGAGTTCGACAGCGCGATGAATACATCGTCGCGCGTGACCATGCCGAGGTCGCCATGGCTCGCTTCGGCGGGATGCACAAAATACGCCGGTGTGCCGGTGCTCGCCATGGTCGACGCGATTTTGCGCGCGATATGGCCGGACTTGCCGATGCCGCTCACCGTTACGCGCCCGCTTGAATTGAGGATGATGTCGACCGCGCGCTGAAAACTCTGATCGAGCCGCGCGATCAGCCCGGTTATCGCGGCGGCTTCGATTTCGAGCACTTCGCGCGCGAGTTCGAGGGCGCTGTTGCCGGCGGGTACGGGGGCTTTTTTGCGAGCGGCTGTCATGGCGTGTGCAGTATAGCAAAGTCCCCGGGTGCTGGTGGTTATTTTGTTTCGCCTGCTGAAGCTGCCGGCGATGATCGGTTACCTGCTGGTGGGCATCATCATCGGGCCGCATAGCCTCGGCTTGATTCCCGATACTGCCGGCACGCAATACCTGGCCGAGATCGGCGTCGTTTTTCTGATGTTCAGTATCGGACTTGAGTTCAGTCTCACCAAACTCACCACCATGCGTCACATCGTATTTGGACTCGGCGCGTCGCAGGTAGTGCTCACCTTGGGCGCGGTTATCGCCTGCACGGTTGCAGCCGGGGCCGACTGGCGCAGCGGCGTGGTGCTGGGTGGGGCAGTTGCAATGTCTTCCACGGCCATCGTCAGCAAAATGCTGGCGGACAAGCTCGAACTCAATACGCTGCATGGTCGGCAGGTTATCGGAGTATTGCTGTTCCAGGATCTCGCGGTGGTCCCGCTGCTGATTCTGCTGCCGGCGCTCGCCGGGGAGCCCGGCGAGATGGCCACGGGACTTACCGTCGCGTTAGTCAAGGCCGCCGTGGTGCTGGCCATACTGTTGTACTTCGGGCAACGCCCGATGCGCGCGTGGTTCCACCTCGTTGCCCGCCAGAAATCGTCGGAACTGTTCGTGCTCAACGTGCTTCTCATCACGCTGGGCCTCGCTTTCGTCACCGAGCTGGCGGGCTTGTCGCTGGTGCTCGGGGCTTTCATTGCCGGCATGCTGATTTCCGAAACCGAGTACCGCTACCAGGTCGAGGACGATATCAAGCCGTTTCGCGACGTTCTGCTGGGACTGTTTTTTGTCACCATCGGCATGAAGCTCGATATAGCACAGGTCTATGGCAATCTACTGTGGGTCGCTGTCGTGCTGGCGATGCTGATCGCATTCAAGGCGTTGCTGATTGCCGGTTTGAGCCGCCTGTTCGGCAGCGATACGGGTGCCGCGTTGCGTACCGGGCTCGATCTCGCGCAGGGGGGTGAGTTCGGTTTCGTACTGCTGTCGCTGCCCGCCTCGCTCTACCTCGTGCCCGGGCCGCATCTGCAGACGGTGCTTGCAGCCATGGTGCTGTCGATGCTTGCCGCTCCCTTTGTTATCGAGCGCAGCGAACGCATCGTGCGTCATTTCAGCGGCGCGGAATGGATGGTGCGCGCAATGGAATTGCACAACGTTGCAGTGCAATCGATGGCGGTCAACAAGCACGTGGTTGTCTGCGGTTACGGACGCAGCGGCCAGCATCTCGCGCGCCTGCTCGGTGTCGAGAAAATCTCGTTCATTGCGCTCGACTCGGACCCGGCGCGCGTGCGCGAGGCGGCCGCTGCCGGCGAGCACGTGGTATACGGTGATGCCGCCCGGCGGGAAGTGTTGATCGCGGCCGGCATCATGCGCGCGAGCGCGCTCGTCGTGTCGGTCGCAGACACAGTGCTTGCTTTACGCGTGCTCGAGCACGTGCGCAGCGTGCGGCCGGATCTCCCGGTGGTCGTGCGCACTTTTGACGATGTTGACCTTGAGCATCTGCGCGACGCGGGCGCATCCGAAGTCGTGCCTGAAATCATGGAGGGCAGCCTGATGCTCGCATCTCATACCCTGGTGCTGCTTGGCGTGCCGCTCAATCGCGTATTAAGGCGCGTGCGCGATACACGCGCGCAGCGCTACAGCCTGCTGCGCGGTTTTTTTCATGGAGCATCGGATGAACTCGAAGACGCGGCGCAAGGCGAGCAGCGCCTGCTGCATTCCGTGCTGATTGCGCCTGGCGCCGCCGCCATTGGCAAAACGCTCGCTGAACTTGATCTCGCGAGTTGTCGCGTGGAGGTAAAAGCCGTGCGCCGGCCCGGTATTGTGGCGCAGGCGCCGCAACCAGAGGCGCGCATCGAAGCAGGCGACGTTCTGGTGTTATACGGCGCGGAACTGGATTGCGCCGCCGCGGAGATCCGCGTGATGCAGGGCTAGGTGTTTGGCCTGGAGACAATAAAAAAGCCCGCATGAGCGGGCTTTTTTTGTGCAGGCTGAAACTGATCTTAGAGCAGGCCGGAAGCTCCGCAGTTGGGAGTCGGCGGTGTTGCGGTCCAGATCGCAGGCGGGCCCGCGGCATAGCAGCCGCCAGCACCGGTCGGCGCAACCGCGCCGGCGGCGCCGCCGCCATCGTACACGCTGAACTGGAAAGAGCCGCTGTTCGGGATGCCGTCGTCCGTTTTGCGGTCGATTTCAGCCAGCAAATCCGACGGAATCTGGTTGCCGGTCTTGATGTTGTGCCGCAGCGTATTGGGTGCGGCCGTCGTGCCCGCGCCGTATACGCCGTCATAGGACAGGCGCAGAAAGCGCGCATAGGGATTGGATGGGGCGGATGCGGTGGTCTCTGGGAAGGCAGCATACGAATAGCTGCCGTTGATGAAACCCGATTTAGACAAGTGCTCCCACGCCGCGATGGGTTCGTCGATCGTATCGCCGTCGGCGATCGAGCGGATCGTGCCGTTGTTGTTGCCGTTGGAGCACGCCGGGGTGCACGAAATATTCACGGCCGCCGCGCCATAGTCTCCGGGCAGCGCGCGGTAGCGGTCGAGGAAGCCGAAGTAAGCGGCCTTGACGCCTTCCTGCTGCGAGATCAGGTTGCGCACGCGGGCGCTGGTGATCAGTTCCTGGCCTTTCAGCACGCCGCCCAGAAGCAGGCCGATGATGACCAGCACGATCGCGATTTCGATCAGCGTAAATCCCTGTTGTTTGGTTCGCACTTTTTTCTCC
>JAIOOZ010000068.1 GCA_021414185.1 Betaproteobacteria bacterium | reverse complement strand
CCGGTAATCATGCGCGATTCGTCGCTCGCCAGAAACAATGCAATGTTCGCAATATCCTCGGGCTTCCCGACCCAGAACGGATATTCCTTGCTGCGCCCCGCCGCGTCCTGCCGGTCGACTATAGGCCCAGCCTTGTCGGGCGTGCCGTAATTGCTGGTGATGCGCTCGGTCAGTATGCGTCCGGCGCAAATGGCGTTCACGCGCACATTGTTTTTTGCGTACGCGCCGGCGAGTGCGCGCGTCAGCGACAAAATCGCGCCTTTCGCCGACGTATAGATATGCGAGGGGCTGCCGCCGCGCAAGGCGGCGCCGGACGACATATTGACCACCGTGCCGCCGCCCGCCTTGATGATTTCAGGAATGGCATGGCGGCAGCACAGTATCGGCCCGAGCAGATCGAGTGACATCGTATGCTGCCACACCTTGAGATCGACATCGGTCACGAGACTGTCTGCGGGAATCGAGCCACCCGCGCAGTTATACAGCACGTCGATACGGCCGAAGCGCTTGACGGTCGCCGCGATTGCCGCTTTCACACTGCCCTCATCGGTCACGTCGGTCGGGATGAACAAAGCATCGCCGCCCGCATCGCGCACCAGTTTTTCCGTCGCGCTGCCGAGTTCAGGCTTTATCTCGATGATCGCGATCTTCGCGCCTTCGCGCGCGAACAACTGCGCCGCGGCGCGCGCAATGCCGGAACCTGCGCCCGTGATGAATACGACCTTGCCGGCAAGACGTCCCATGGGCCGTCAGGCCGGGCAATGCTTGAGCAAAAAGCGCTTCAGTTCCTCGGCGCATCTTTCAGGCACTGAATCCGTGATGTTGTGCGGCAGGCCGTCGTACTCCACGTATTCGCAATTGCGGACCTTGGTCTTCATCACACCGTACTGCTCGCGCGTGCCCAGCGGATCAGGGTGCGGAATCACCGCCAGCGTCGGGCAGCGGATTTCGTGCAGGCGGTCGGTCAGGTCGCAGGCTTTCATCATGCGGACGAATTCGTAGAACATTTCCGGATTCGTTTTAGCTGCTTCGTCGATAAACCAGCGCTTGAAACCCTCGTCCGCGCCTTTTGGCAGGCGGTCGCCGATGGTCGACTCAAGGAACTTCAGAAAACCCTGCTTCTGGATGCCCGCTATCCAGCTCTCGGCATCGATCAACGTGTTCTTCAATCCGGGCGTCGAAGCGAAATCGCCCAGTGTTTTGACGCGATCCGGATAATCCATTGCGACCTGCATGGCGACGATGGCGCCTGCCGACGAGCCGGCAACGTGAAACTGCTTGCAGCCCAGCGCGTCAGCGATTTCGGCCACGTCTTTGGCCAGACGCGCAACCGAAATTTGGTCCGGCCGCGGAATTTCAGTCTGTCCGTGTCCGCGCATGTCCGGCCGCACCACGCGGAAACGGCGCGACAGAATGGGCACCCATTTATAGAGTCTTTTGGACGTGCCCATCGCTGCATGCAACAGGAACAATGTTTCGGGTGGCCGCCACGGGTCGCTGTAATCGTCGACCGCATAGCGCAGCTTCAGGCCATCGCTGGCGACGTGGGTGTGCATTTCCGAAGATAAAGCCATTACCAGCCTTTCAATCGAGTTTTACGCCTGCATTTTTGATGACGCGTGCCCATTTCTCGGTTTCGCTCTTGATATTGGCAGCGAACTGCTCAGGTGTGCCGCCGATGGGATCGAAACCAAGATCGATCAGGCGTTGCTGAATATCCGGCAGCTTCAGCACGCCGGCGATAGTCGTGCTTAATTTATTGATGATGTCCCTGGGCGTAGCAGCAGGTGCGAGGCAGCCCCAGTACGTACCGGAATCGACGCCTTTCAGGCCCGACTCGATGAACGTCGGCACTTCTGGCATCGCCGGCGAGCGTTTGTCGCCGGTCACTGCAATCGCGCGCAGCCGGTTGACCGCCACATGTTGTTTCACTGAACTGATGCCCGCGAACATCATGACGACCTGCCCGCCCAGCACGTCCGCCACCGCCGGCCCGGTGCCTTTGTACGGAATGTGCACGAGATCTATTTTGGCGACCAGCTTCAGCAACTCGCCGCCGAGGTGGGTCGAACTGCCGGGACCGCCCGACGCGAAATTGAGTTGTCCGGGTTTGGCTTTCGCCAGCGCGACGAACTCCTTCACGGTTTTCACGGGGACCGACGGATGCACGATCAGGATGACCGGCGCCGCGGCCAGCAACGACACCGGCGCAAAATCGCGCGCGGAGTCGTACGGCAATTTGCTGTAAAGGCTGGGATTGGTCGTGAACGAAGTATCGACCGCCAGCAAGGTATAACCGTCCGCCACCGCTTTGGCTGCCAATTCACTGCCTATGGTGCTGCCGCCGCCCGCGCGGTTGTCTATCACCAGCTGCTGGCCCAGCGCTTCGCTCAGCCGCGGCGCTATCGTGCGTATCAGTATGTCGGTGCCGCCGCCGGGCGCGAAAGGCACGATCATGCGCACCGCCCGCGCCGGATAATTTTGCGCCGGACAGGCAACGCACCAAAACGCGGCGACGCCGGCCGCCAGCGTGCATGCAATCCTGTGTTTCATTTCGCCACCCCGTTGCTTTCGCGCATCGCCAATTTCCTGGAAGCTTTTGCAGATTCTAACCCATAGTCAGCGCCGGGTTTGGGCCGCCCGGCAGATTCTGCCTTGACCAAACGAACCGCGCGTCGATACCATCAGCACATCCCTTCAGCGAAAGAGAAACACGCATGTCCCGCCTGCCACCCGTCACTGAAACAGCATCGCCTGCCGTCGCCGAAGTGTTCGGCGAAATCAAAGCCACCCGCGGTTTCGTGTCAAATGCTCTGCGTTCCATCGGCCACGCGCCCGAAGGTCTGAAACACCTCGCGCGGCTGGGCGCTTACACGAAATACCAGACCGATCTGCCTGAACGGCTGCGCGAGCTTTCCATCCTGTGCGCGGCGCGCGGCGTCGCCTACGCCTGGACCCACCACTCGGCGCTTGCCGTGCAGGCAGGCATTCCACAAGCGGCAGTCGACGACATGAGCAGGCGATTGCGCGTTTCATCCAGGAAGCGTTTTCATCGCAATCCGCCAGCAGCGAAACATTCACCGAACTCGCGCGCCACTTCACGCCGCGGCAGATCACCGATATCGCGCTGTCAGCGACCTACTACCGGGCGCTAGGCACCATGGTGATGGCGTTCGGCGTTGAAATGGAATCCCCGGCAGTGCTGAAAATCGAAAAAGACTGGCAGAAAGCAAAAGCCAAACTGTAAGCGGAGGCTGTTTTCCATTTTTGAACGAAAGAAAACCATGCGACCTACCCACGTCTGGCTGTTGCTGACCTGTATTTTCATCTCGCCGTTCGCCAGCGCCCAGAGCTACCCGGCGAAACCGATACGCATCATCGTCTCTTATCCGGCCGGCGGCGCCAACGACATCGTCGCACGCTCGGTCGGCCAGAAGCTCAACGAGTTGCTGGGTGCCAGCATAGTCGTCGACAACCGTTCGGGCGCCGGCGGCACCATAGGCGCCGATGTCGCAGCGAAAGCGCCGGCGGACGGATATACCTTGCTGATGGCGGCCGGCGCCCACACGCTGGCACCCAGCCTGTATATCAAAATGCCTTACGACATCGTGCGCGATTTCGCGCCGATCAGCATTTCCGCGAAAAGCACTTACCTCTTGGTCGTGCATCCGTCGGTGCCCGCGACCTCGGTCAAAGAACTGATCGCGCTGGCGCGCGCCAAGCCCGGCCGTTTCAATTACGCATCGTCCGGAATCGGCGCGCCGCCGCATCTGGCCGGTGAAATGTTCAACACGCTCGCCAAGGTGCAAATGGTGCACGTCGCCTACAAAGGCGATACCCCAGCCATCGCCGACCTGCTCGGCGGCCACGTCGATCTCGCGTTTCTCGCCGTCTCAGCCACCTCGCCGCACATCAAGGCAGGAAAATTGCGGGCATTGGCCGTCACCAGCGCGCAACGCACGCCTGTGATGCCAGATTTGCCGACCATCGCCGAGGCCGGC
>JAIOOZ010000494.1 GCA_021414185.1 Betaproteobacteria bacterium | reverse complement strand
TTCCTGCGTGATGTAGGAATACATGCGGTAGTTCTGCGACCAGGGCGCTTGCGTGGCGTCCACGTAGAAGCCCGCGCCGCTGCCGAAGTCGTAGGCGTCGTCCTCGCCCGGCAGGCCAAGACCGCGAGGACTGGTGTCCGGCGTAATGATGGCCAGCCCCAGTTCGGCGGCGACGCGCTGCGCACCGGCCTTGATGATGAAGTTTTCTTCCGTGCAGGTCAGGCCCGAGAGCCAGTAGAGCACCGGCACCGGAGCTTCCGCCGTGGCCTGCGGCGGCAGGAAGACGCCGAAGCGCATCGGCGTGCCGGTTTCCGGCGAGTCGTGGCTGTAAACGGCCTGCACGCCGCCAAAACAGAGGTTGCGGGAAATCGTGGTGAGGGGCATGGTGTCCATGGCGCGCGGCGGAACGGCGCCGCCGCTCAGAAAGTGACCACCGAGCGAATCGACTTGCCTTCGTGCATCAGGTCGAAGGCCTCGTTGATCTTCTCCAGCGGCATCACGTGGGTGATCAGGTCGTCGATGTTGATCTTGCCTTCCATGTACCAGTCAACGATCTTTGGCACGTCGGTGCGCCCTCTTGCGCCACCGAAGGCCGAGCCCTTCCAGACCCGGCCGGTCACCAGCTGGAACGGCCGCGTCGAAATTTCCTGCCCCGCGCCCGCCACGCCGACGATGGTGCTGGTGCCCCAGCCCTTGTGGCAGCACTCCAGGGCTTGACGCATGAGCTTGACGTTGCCGACGCACTCGAATGTGTGATCGGCACCACCCTTGGTCAGGCTGACCAGATATTCGACGAGGTCGCCCTCCACTTCCTTGGGATTTACAAAATGCGTCATGCCGAACTTCTCCGCCAGGACCTTGCGACCTGGGTTGATGTCCACGCCGATGATCATGTTGGCGCCGACCATGCGGGCGCCCTGGATCACGTTGAGGCCGATGCCGCCCAGGCCGAAAATCACCACGTTGTCGCCCGCCTGCACCTTGGCGGTATTGATCACCGCGCCGATGCCGGTAGTGACGCCGCAACCGATGTAGCAGACCTTGTCGAACGGCGCGTCCTCGCGGATCTTCGCCACCGATATCTCCGGCATCACCGAATAGTTGGCGAAAGTCGAGGTGCCCATGTAGTGGAATACCGGCTTGCCGCCGATGCTGAAACGGCTGGTGCCATCCGGCATCAGGCCCTTGCCCTGAGTGGAGCGAATGGCCTGGCACAGGTTGGTCTTCTGCGACAGGCAGTATTCGCACTGGCGGCATTCCGGCGTGTACAGCGGAATCACGTGATCGCCGGGCTTGACGCTGGTGACGCCGGCACCCACCTCGACGACAACGCCTGCGCCCTCATGGCCGAGGATGGCCGGGAAAATGCCCTCGGGATCGTCGCCCGAGAGCGTGAAGGCATCGGTGTGGCAGACGCCGGACGCCTTGATCTCGACCAGCACCTCGCCGGCGCGCGGACCGTCGAGGTCCACGGTTTCTATCGTGAGCGGTGCTCCGGCCTTGTGCGCGACGGCGGCTTTGACTTTCATGATTTCTCCTTGGTCATGGGTAACTCGTTCAGCGCGTACCGGCCTGAACCATGCGGCGAGCGCGGGACGATGCCCGCGGGATGCAGGCAGAATTTTGCCGAGTCGCAAACGTGGAGGGAATCGGGATCATTCCCTTGGCGCCTAGGGGTTATCCCTGAATCACGGCTGGGGCGACCGGCGCA
This sequence comes from Betaproteobacteria bacterium, assembly GCA_021414185.1. Classification (GTDB taxonomy): domain Bacteria; phylum Pseudomonadota; class Gammaproteobacteria; order Burkholderiales; family SG8-41; genus PALSA-1004. Next base: position 11,044 of record JAIOOZ010000494.1, on the reverse strand, counting down.
CTTCGGCTACAGTTTCTGTCTGCCCGCTCGCCGTATCGCCAGCGCCGACTTTCGTCTCGGGCAGCAGGGCCCGTGTCGAGTTTGCCACCACCAGCAGGCTGCTTGCCGACATCGCTACCGCCGCGACCAGCGGACTGAGGAAGCCGGTCATGGCCAGCGGAACGGCGATCACGTTGTAGCTCAGCGCCCAGGCCAGGTTCTGCCGAATGCGTCGCTGTGCGGCGCCGACCAGCGCAAAGGCGTCAAGTACTCGCTCCAGGCGGTCGCCGGGGATCACCATGTCGGCGGCCTCGGCGGCGAGTTGCGTGGGCGCGCCGAAGGCGATGCCGAGATCGGCTTCCGCCAGCGCCGGGGCATCGTTGCTGCCGTCGCCGATCATCGCGACCCGACCTTGCATCTTGAGGCGCCGGATCACCGCCGCCTTGGCCTCGGGCGGTACGCCGGCATGGACCTCATCGACATGCTCGGCATAGCCGTTGGAATGCTCGGCGCCGGTCAGCAACACCACGCGACAGTGGCGACGCAAGGTGGTGACGACGTCGATCCACTCCGGACGTGCGCGATCGCGCGTGACGATGGCTCCTTCGGCACGCCCCTCCCGGCCCACCCAGGAGACCACGCTGTCGCCGTCGCGCCGATCGGCGACCCGCGCCGCGAGGTCGGCCGGTATCTCCCAGCCCAGGGTCGCGAACAGGGTGCGGCTGCCAACCGCGACGCGGTCTGCGCCGACCCTGGCCACGACGCCCCGGCCGGGATGGAGCTCGACCTCGCTTGCGGTCCGCGCCGCATCCAGACCGGCAATGGCCTTCGCCACCGGGTGCGCCGAATGGCGTTCGACCGCCGCCGCGCGTGCGGCGGTGCCGGGCGGCCCGATGACCTCCACCACGGCCATTTCGCCGGACGAAAGCGTTCCCGTCTTGTCCAGCACGACGATGTCGATGCGCGGCGATTTCTCGAACAGGTCGGCGCTGCTGACGATGATGCCGCGACGCAGTGCGGTGCCCACGGCCGTCGCTGCGGTCAACGGAATCGCCAGGCCAAAGGTGCAGGGGCAGGAGACGATCAGGGTCGCCAGACTGGCCAGCAGCGCCTTTTCGGGCGACGCGCCGGCTACGAGGAAGCCGAGGCCGACCAACGCGGCCAGCATCATCACCACCGGCACGAAGGCGCGCGCCAGCCGGTCGACGCGTCCCTGCATGCCACCGCTGGCGCTCTGCATGTTCCACAGCAGGTGGGAGAGATTGGCCATGCGGCTTTCCACCCGCTCGCCGACTTCGATTTCCAGGTTGCCTTCGAGCAGGATGCTGCCACCCATGACGCGTTCGCCGGCGCTGCGCGACGCCGGAAACGCTTCGCCAGTCATCAGCGACTCGTCGATCGCGCCCTGTCCGGCGACGATCTCGCCATCCACCGGGATCGCCTCGCCCGGGCGGACGAAGACCCGGTCGCCGGGAGCCAGTTCGCCGAGCCCGCAGACCAGGTAGCGGCCTTCGCGCAGCACGCAGGCCCGGTCGGACCAGGCGCGCAGGATGCCGGTGAGCTCCCGGGTGGCCTTGAGCCGCGCGCCGCGTTCGAGGAAGCGGCCGATGGTGACCACGGCGACCAGGGTGCTGGCAACTTCAAAATACAGGTCGAGCGGATCGCGAAACAACTGGACGGTGCTGTAGGCATACGCGGCGAGGATCGAGAGTGCCAGCAGCAAGTCCATGTTCGGCACGCCGACGCGCAGCGCGGTCCATGCGCCACGCAGGATCGGCCAGCCGACATAGAACACCAGCAGCGTGGTGAAGGCGAACAGTGCCAGCGGCGTCGCCGTGAAGGCCATCCAGCTGACCGCGGCGTAGTCTTCCGGCTGGACGAAGCCGCCATGCACGGGGTATACGAAAAGCAGCGTCAGCATCATCACCGGCGAGGCAAGGCAGCCGGCGGTCAACAGGCGCAGCAACTCGGGGCGCTCGTCGTGTTCCGGCGCGGCTTCGTCGTGCAGGCGCGCGCGGTAGCCGGCGCGAGCGATCGCCGCCGGCAGTTGCGCTTCATCGATCAATGCCGGGTCGTAGGTGATCTTTATCGTGCCGCTGGCGTAGCTCGACGCCGCGGCGAGGATGCCCGGCGTTTGCGGCGCCAGCCTCTCGATCAGGTATTCGCATGACGCGCAGTGCATGCCCTCGACCCACAGGAAGGCTTCGCGGGCCTGCGGCGGCGGCGCGACGGCGACCGGCCCGTCCGTCGTGACCACGGCCTCGCCGAAGCAACGGTAGACCTCGCGGCAGCCATGGCAGCAGAACTCGTGACCGGCCTCGCGCAACGGCGACTTGGGATTGGGCAGGCCGCAGAGCGTGCAGTGCATGGCGTTCCTCGTGCTGTTCACGTGCAGGACGGCGGGGCTTGCGCCGCCGCCGTCACCGGGGATACCTCGGATTCGCGCCGCGTTATACGCCCGCGAAGCGACAGCCGGCTATGTGGCGCCCACCCTCTGCCCCATCGTGTCGTTGAGTTCGCGCGACTGCATCAGATTGTACGCATAGACCACGAAGGACGCGCCGAGGATCACGCCGAAGATCATGATCAGATTGCCGTAGAGCATCCAGCCTTCCTGGTTCCAGTCGGCAAAGCGCCGTGGCATGCCGGCCGCGCCGCCCGCCAGCATCGCGATCGCCGCGCCGAAGCCACCGACGGTGAACAGGCGCACGAACCAGGTGCCCAGCACGGGATCGAGCTTGCGCCCGGTGATCACCGGGTAGTGGTGGTAGAGCACACCCATCCACATCAGCGACATCGCCAGGATCACAGTCATGGTGTGCCCGCTTTGCCACATCGTGCCGTGCAGTACGTAGGCCCAGGTCACGTTCGAGGTCACCATGGCGCTGGCGCCGTCGAGGATGTAGAGCGCCCAGCCCAGGAGCACCGCGATGATGCCCGGCTCGGCGCGCAGGCCGTGCTGCCAGATCGTCGCCAGTATGGTGAATATGCTGATCGCCGCGCCGATGCCCGTGCCCCAGCTCATGATATTGCCCCAGTAGGACAGCGCTGCCGGTTGTGCTGGGTACGACGTGATGAAGTGATGGAGGAATGAGGTGACCGAGGTCAGCAACAGGATCCACAGCGCAGTGTTGGCCAGTTTGTCGCTGAACAGTTTGCGCGTGCCGTCGGCCAGATAAAGCGGTAGCGTCGCGTACATCGCGCTGGACACCATCAGCGCCATGGCCTCCATCAGGTTATGGGCGAAGATGAAGAAGACATACTGGAATACCACCGGTTCGGCGGCCCAGGCCGCCATCGACATCGGGATCACGCCATACAGCGCCAGCAGCAGCGTGGTGCCGACGGCGACCAGTGGCAGACCGGAGATCAGCAGCGTCAGCGCCGAGAGCGTCATTCCCAGCATGCCCGGATCGTTGAGCGAGCGCTCGGAGAGCACCAGGTCCTGCCGCTTCTTGCCGAAGAACAGCATCGAGAGGCCCAGCAACGGATAGAGCAGGATCATGCAGGCAAGTACCAGGTAGATGCCGGTGAAGCCGAGGATCACCGAGTTCATGCTCCAGATGCCCATCTGCGCTCCGACCAGCGGGAGCGGGAACATTACTATAAAGCTGACCTTGAAGCCCATCAGCACGGCGACGGTGAGCAGGGCGGCGCCGAGGTTCATGGTGATGAAGCACAGCGCCGGCAGCCAACCCGTTATCGGCTTGCCGACGCAGCCGCCGGAGCGATGCAGGCCGACCCCGACCATGAGCTGGAAGGAGAAGGGAAAGGCCAGCGCCGCACCGTGCAGCGTCAGCGTCGTGTAGAAATGGCCGGAGTCGAGATCGAACATCTGCGTGGCCGGCATCACCAGGCCGAGCAGGCCGGCGACCGCCAGCCAGATGAAGGAGGCCATGATCATCAGCGCCGGCCAGGCATTGATCTCCTCCAGACCGGTACTCTTGTCGACGCTGAACATCCGGCCAAAGACCGGGGTGCCCTTTATGATTGCGGTGGCGATAGTCATCTTGATTCTCCTCGGGTCAGGTGGCGGCTTTGCTCTTGACGACGATCAATTCGTCCTTCATGCCGTGGTGGGCGATGCCGCAGTATTCGAGGCAGCGTATCTTGTAGGTGCCTGGCTCGGTAAAGGTGCGCACGACGCTGGTCGCCTTCGACACACCCGGCATCATGAGCATGGTGAACAGCATGCGGCCATCGGGGTGATACACGGCGAACCCGTGTTGGGTGTCTTTCGCCCGGCCGGAAAAGCGCACCGGCTTGCCGGCTTCGACCTCGCGGGTGGACATCTCGTACTTCCACGAAGTGGCGGTGAGCTCGACCTCTTGCACGGGCAAGCCGCCGGTCGCGGCATGCGCCGTGGCCATGATGGGCATGAACTTGAGGCTGGCGAGATTGATCGTGACGAAAATGACGAAAACCGCGGTGAGCCAATAGCCCTCGAGGCGCGACATCGCCGCGGGCGGCGTGGTGCCTGGCCCGGAATCGACCACCGACTTGCGGTGGATCACGTACCAGAACATACCGGCGAACGGCAGCAGCATGGCCATCGTCATCCAGAACGCGCCCCAGCCCGAAAACAAAAAGTCCAGCATGTGTGTGCCTCCTCCTGATCCGTTATTCGGGCGCCGTGCTGCCCGGATCGCGACGCTCGGCGTCGTGGTGGCCAACATCGTCCCCACGGTTGCCGAACGATAGGCCTTCGGGAATAGGTCGGCAATTGGGGTGTTTACTTATCTCCGGCAAGGTTTTTCCCGATTGCTGGCGCGCTCGCACCGGTTCACACTGGCGCCATCCATCGTTTCCCAAGAAGGGTGTTGCCATGGCTGAAACCATCCTGATCCGGCCGAACACAGGCGAAAGACTGCAACGCTACGTCCGTCTGACCAAGCCGCGCGTGGTGTCGCTGATCGTGTTCTGCGCGGTGATCGGCATGCTGCTGGCCACACCCGGCATGGTGCCCTTGCAAACCCTGCTGGCCGCGACAGCCGGCATCGCCCTGGTGGCAGGCGCCGCCGCCGCCGTGAACTGCCTTATCGAGCGCAAGATCGACGCCATCATGGCGCGCACCCGGGGCCGACCGCTGCCGCGCGGGGAGGTGGACACAATGGAGACCTTCCTCGTTTCCGCCGCGATCGGCAGCCTTGGCCTGGCGCTGCTCCACGCCTTCGTCAATCCGCTGACCATGTGGCTGACGCTGGCGACCTTCATTGGCTATGCCGTCATCTACACGGTGATCCTCAAGCCGCTGACACCGCAGAACATCGTGATCGGCGGGGCGTCCGGCGCCATGCCGCCGGTACGGGGCTGGGTGGCCGTAACCGGGCAGATGCCGGAACAGGCCTGGCTGCTGTTCCTCATCATTTTTGTCTGGACGCCGCCGCACTTCTGGTCGCTGGCGCTGTATCGGGCCGACGAATACGCGGCGGCCAATCTGCCGATGCTGCCCGTGGTGCATGGGCGGGAATACACCCAACGCAGCGTCTTCGCCTATACCCTCGGCCTCGCCCTGGTGACGCTGATGCCCTTCGCCATCGGCATGAGCAGTTGGTTCTATCTGGTCGCAGCGGTAGTGCTCAACGCGATGTTCATCCGCCACGCGTGGCGAATCTGGCGCCACTACAGTGACCGCATGGCGCAGAAAACCTTCCGCTTCTCGATCTTGTACCTGTCGCTGCTGTTTGCCGCGCTGCTGGTCGATCACTATCTGCCGTATTGAGTCTGCCGCACTGAGCGCTCGTGCCTGTGCTCACGAATTGTTCAGCATTGACATCCTGACCAGGTCGGACACCGAACGCGCATTCATCTTCTCCATCACCTTGGCACGATGGACTTCCACGGTTTTTGCGCTGAGGCCCAGGGTGTTGGCTACCGCCTTGTTGGACATTCCTTCCACCACCAGGTCCATCACCTCTCGCTCGCGCGGTGTCAGGCTGGTGAACAGCGCGCCCAACTGGGCGCGCTGCGTGTCGCGCTCGCGCCGCTCCGAATCGAAGGAGATGGCGCGCTGCATCCGGTCAAGCAGGTCCTGGTCATTGAAGGGCTTCTCGATGAAGTCGAAGGCACCGGCCTGCACCGCGCGCACCGCCATCTGCACATCGCCATGCCCTGTGATGAAGATGATCGGAACGCGTATCCGCTGTGCGGTCAGCCTTTCCTGCAGCTCGATGCCGCTCATGCCCGGCATGCGCACATCGAGCACCAGGCACCCCGGTTTCGCGGCATCGTAGCCGTCGAGAAACGCCTGGGCGGAGGCGAAGGTCTCGACCTTGAGCCGAACGGACTCGATCAGCCAGCGCAGGCTGCGGGCAACCGCCTGATCATCGTCAACTATGAAGACTGTCGGCTCGCTCACGCTTGTGCACCTGCGGTTCGCTGAGTTGCAAGGTGAAGCGCAGAATGGCGCCCCCGTCCCGACCTGATTCCGCCCTCACCTTGCCGCCATGGGCCTCGATGATCGAACGGCTGATCGCCAGTCCCATGCCCACCCCCTCGCGCTTGGTGGTGAAGAACTGATCGAACACTTGGTCGATCACGGCAGCATCGATGCCGGGGCCGGTGTCGGCGATCTCGATCTCCACCGCCTGCGAGGCGAAGCGGCGGGTGTGAACCACCACCTCGCGCCGCGGCGAGTTAGCCTCCGCCATGGCCTCCACGGCATTGCGCACCAGGTTGCAGACGACCTGTTCGATCATGATCGCATCGGCCAGGACCTTGGGCAGATGGGGGTCGAGCTCCAGGCGCACCATGGTGCGGTGCTGGCGTGCCTCGTGCTCGGTGAATTTAACCACCGCGCGCACGATCTGATTGACGTCCATGGGCTTTAGTCGCGACTCGCTCTTGCGCACGAAGTCGCGCACATGACGAAGAATGTCGCTGGCGCGTTCGGCCTGCGCGCAAACTTCCTCCAGCGGTTCGATCAACTCGTTCGGACTCATGCCGCCGGAGCGCAGGCGGCGGATGCAACCACGGGAGAAATTGGCGATCGCCGACAGCGGCTGGTTGAGTTCATGGGCGATGCCGGTCGCCATTTCCCCCATGGTTGAAAGCCGTGCCACGCGCGCCAGTTCGGTCTGGTGACGGCGCGCCTGTTCCTCGGCCTGCTTGTGCTCGGTGATGTCGCGCGTAATCCCCAGCAGCGCATAAATATTGCCGCGGGCATCGCGCAGCGGTGCGGCATGGGTCTCCATCCATGCGATCCGGTTCTTCAGCGTGATCGCCTTGAATTCGTAGACCACCGCTTCCCCGGCGAATACCCGTCTCATGTTTTCGCGATAGGCCTCGACGCACTCGGGCGCGACGACGGAGTAGATCTTGCGACCAACAATGTCGGCGGGCTGGTTGGCATCGACCAGTCGCAGGCCCGCCGGATTGATCTCGAGCACGGTGCCGTCTTCCGCCTGAAGTTTCACACACTCGGGTTCCGACTCGATAATGGTGCGCAGCCGGTATTCGTTTTCCTGCAATCGGTCCAGAACACTCTCGTGCGTGGTTTCCTTCTCATTCACCCTGCGCTCGGCTTCCCGCAGGCGGAGCAGCAACACGCCCAGCAGCGTCAGGGCGGCCGCGAGCGAACCGCCGAGGACCACCAGCGCGAGCAAAAGCATGTCGCTTCCCAAGTTCATAGTGCCCGCATCTCTTTGTCCATTGTGCAACGCGACTCTAACAAGAGGCTTTACCGGGTCAATCAGGGACAACCTGCGACAGCCTAGGTAGTTACCCCTATTGCCCACCGAGCCCGGTTTGTCGAATAGTACAAGTCTGTGAGAGAAATGACAGATCCCGCCATGAGCAAGCCCGACGCGCCGTCCTGCGAGCGCAACCGGGAGCCAATCCTCGCGGTGCTGCGCGATCACTTTACGGATCGCCGCAAGGTGCTGGAAATCGGCAGCGGCACCGGTCAGCACGCGATCCATTTCGCCGCGGCGATGCCCCATCTGACGTGGCAGACCTCGGACCGGATGGAGAACCTGCCGGGTATCCGGGCCTGGCTGGACGAAGCAGACTTGCCCAATACCCCGGCCCCGATTCGGCTCGACGTCAATGATGCATGGCCATCAACGCGCTTCGATGCGATCTTCAGCGCCAACACCTTGCATATCATGAGCTGGGCCGAAGTCGAGCGTGTGTTCGCCCGCCTGCCCGAGGTCATGACGGGCGACGCCAGGCTCGTCGTCTATGGCCCCTTCAACTACGGAAGCCGTTTCACCAGCGAGAGCAACGCTGCGTTTGACGCCTGGCTGAAGCAAAGTGGTGCACACCAAGGCATACGAGACTTTGAGGCCGTGGATGCACTGGCCGGCCAGGCCGGCCTGACATTGATCGAAGACCGCGCCATGCCGTCGAACAATCGATGCCTGGTCTGGGGCCGATAGCGGCTGCCCGAAACGAAAGCCGCCTCGTCAAGCCGTATCCGATTGACGCAACGCGATCACCGCATCGAGCACCATGGGCTTGAGCTTCGATTCGTCCGCCCTGCCCAGCATGGCCAGAAGTTCCGTTCGCATGCGCGGATCCCAGGTACGTCGCAGGTGATTTTCAATATCCTTGACCGCCTGTTCGCGGTCCGGCATGGCCTCGAAAAAAGCACCTATCTGGTTGGCCATCCTGATCAGGTGATCGGGATTCATGCGCAATGCTCCGACAGTATCCTGCTTTTCGTATAGACCACGCAGGCCTCCTGCCGCAGGAACCCGATCAGGGTCATGTTCAGGCTCTCGGCCAACCGCACCGCACGGGCGGTCGGCGCCGAAACCGCGGCGAGGGTGGCAAAGCCCAGCGCCGCCGCCTTCTGCACCATTTCGAAGCTGGCACGGCTGGTGATGACCAGAGCGCCATCTCCGGCGACGACGCCCTCGCTCGCCAGCGCGCCGAGCGTCTTGTCCAGCGCGTTATGGCGACCGACATCCTCGCGGACATGACTGATCGCCCCAGTGCGGCTGACGCGGCACGCGGCATGGGTAGCGCCAGTGGCCTGTTGCAGCACTTGCCGCGCCGGCAACTTGTAGATGCCGGAATGCAGCGCCGCCAGCGGAAACGATTCCTGCGTCGGCAAGGGTGCCAGCTCGCGCATCACCTGACCCAGGCTTTCCGCCCCGCACAGGCCGCAACCGGTGCGTCCCGCCAGACTGCGACGGCGCTGCTTGAGGCGCGTGAAGTCTTCAGTGGCGATTTCCATTTGCAGCGTGACACCGGCCTCCGACTCTGCAATGACCAGATGGAAGATGTCCTTCCGGCGCGCAACGATGCCCTCGGACAAACTGAAGCCGACGGCGAAATCATCGAGGTCGGCCGGCGTCGCCAGCATCACCGCATGGCTGATGCCGTTGTACTCGAAAGCGATTGGCACTTCCTCGGCCAGGTCATCGGGCCGGCATGCGCCATTGCGCCACACCGGGCGCTGGATGACAGGCTTCATGCGCCAAACAACCGCGACAATTGCACCGCTGTGACCTTGTACTCAGGGCAGTTGGTGGCCCAGTCAGAGTTGTCGGTGGTGACGACGTTGGCTCCCGATTCCGGGAAATGGAAGGTGGTGTAGACCACGCCCGGCTGCACTCGCCCGGTGATCGTCGCCGGCAGCGTGGTGCGGCCGGCGCGTGACTCGATGCTCACCCGGTCGCCGTCGCGGATGCCACGCTCCTCGGCATCGTGGGGATGGATCTCCAGCAGGTCGGCCCCGTAAAAGTCGGTGTTGGCGGTACGGCGTGTTTGCGCACCAACGTTGTACTGCGAGAGCACGCGGCCGGTGGTCAGCAGCAGCGGGAAGCGGCGCGTCACCTTTTCGTCGGTCGGCACGTACTGGGTGATCAGGAAACGCCCCTTGCCACGCACGAACGCTTCGACATGCATGGTCGGCGTGCCCTCCGGCGCCTCGTCATTGCAGGGCCACTGCAGGCTGCCCGCGCGTTCGAGCTTGTCGTAGCTGACGCCGGCAAAGGTCGGCGTCAGGCGCGCGATCTCGTCCATGATCTCGCCCGGATGCTCGTAATGCATCTCGTAGCCCAGCGCCCCGGCCAAGGCCATCGTCACCTCCCAGTCGGCCATGCCGGCCAACGGCGGCATCACTCGCCGCACCCGTGAGATGCGCCGCTCGGCATTGGTGAAGGTGCCATCCTTTTCGAGGAAGGAGGCCCCGGGCAGGAAGACGTGGGCGTACTTTGCCGTCTCGTTGAGGAACAGGTCCTGCACCACCACGCACTCCATCGCCGCCAGCGCGGCCGTGACATGGGTCGTATTCGGATCGGACTGGGCCGGATCCTCGCCCTGACAGTAGAGGCCGAGGAAGGACCCGTCGAGCGCGGCATCGAACATGTTGGGAATGCGCAGCCCCGGCTCCGACTGGATGGTCACGCCCCAGTCGCGCTCGAACAGCTCGCGGGTGATGGCATCGGAAACATGGCGATAGCCGGGCAGTTCGTGGGGGAAGCTTCCCATGTCGCAGGAACCCTGCACGTTGTTTTGCCCGCGCAGCGGATTGACGCCGACGCCCTCGCGGCCGAGGTTACCGGTGGCCATGGCAAGGTTGGCGATGGCGATCACCGCGGTCGAGCCCTGGGAATGCTCGGTGACGCCGAGGCCGTAGTAGATCGCCGCATTGCCGCCTTTGGCGTAAAGCCGCGCCGCCGCGCGCGCTTCGGCGGCCGGCACGCCGCTGGCCGCTTCCAGCACCTCCGGCGAATTGGCTGCGCGCGCGACGAACTCGCGCCAGTCGGCGAAGGCCTTGGCCTCGCAGCGTTCGGCGACGAAAGCCTCGTCCACCAGGCCCTCGGTGACGATGACGTGGGCCATGGCCGACAGAACGGCGACATTGGTGCCGGGCTTCAATTGCAAATGATGGTCGGCCCTGACATGGGGCGAACCGACCAGATCGATGGCGCGCGGATCGATGATGATGAGCCGCGCACCCTCGCGCACCCGTCGTTTGAGGCGGGAAGCGAACACCGGATGGGCCTCGCTCGGATTGGCGCCGATCACCACGATCACGTCGGCCAGCTCGACGGACTTGAATGTCTGCGTCCCCGCCGACTCGCCCAGCGTCTGCTTGAGGCCATAGCCGGTC
>JAIOOZ010000109.1 GCA_021414185.1 Betaproteobacteria bacterium | reverse complement strand
CGCGGGCCTCGCTTTCCTGTGGTTCAACGCTTATCCCGCCGAAGTTTTCATGGGCGACGTCGGCGCGCTGGCTCTCGGTGCGGCGCTCGGCACCATCGCGGTCATCGTGCGCCAGGAGATCGTGCTTTTCATCATGGGCGGTGTGTTCGTGGTCGAGACGCTGTCAGTGGTGCTGCAGGTGTTGTCTTTCAAGCTGACCGGCAAACGCATATTCCGCATGGCACCGCTGCACCATCACTACGAATTGAAAGGCTGGAAAGAAAATCAAGTCGTGGTTCGCTTCTGGATCATCACGATGATGCTTGTATTAGTAGGACTCTCAACATTGAAGCTGCGGTGACAAGAGATGAGTGAAGCAGACAACGGGTTGATTTCGGCGGAGGCTAACTTGCAGCGCAAGTTAAGCGCGCAGCGCGGCCGTAGCCAAAATCAACCAGTGAGCTTCTGGATCATCACGATTATGCTGGTACTTGTTGGACTGTCGACGTTGAAGCTGTGCTAGGCATGAGACGCAAGATGAACGCACATGGATTTGAGGGGTAAAAAAGTCTTGGTACTCGGACTGGGCGATACCGGGCTGTCGATGGCGCGCTGGCTCAAGCGGCGCGGTGCAATCGTGTCGGTCGCCGATACGCGCGCCGATCCGCCGCACGCCGCAACGCTCGGGCGCGAATTGCCCGATGTCGCGTTCGAGCACGGGGATTTCCGCGAGGCGAGCCTGCGCGCAGCCGAATTGATCGCGATCAGCCCCGGCATCGATCGCCGCACGCCGGCAGTGGCGGCGGCGATCCGGCGCGGCACACCAGTGGCAGGCGACATCGAATTCTTTTTGCAGGCGTTGCCGCAACACGCGCGCCCGCTGCCGCGCATCGTCGCGGTCACCGGCACCAATGGCAAGAGCACGGTCACGCAAATGGCAGGTGATATCTGCGCCGCCGCGGGGCATGACACGGTGGTCGCCGGCAATATCGGCACGCCCGTGCTGGATACGCTCACCGCGATCGAGAACGGCAGGGCCGCGCCGGGTGCTTTCGTGCTCGAGTTGTCGAGTTTTCAGCTCGAGAGCACGGCGAGCCTCAATGCCGATGCGGCGACCATGCTGAACCTGTCGGAAGATCATCTCGACCGCTACGACGGCATGGCCGATTACGCAGCGGCCAAGGCGCGCGTGTTCCACGGCGATGGCGCGCAGGTGCTGAATCGCGACGACACACGAAGCGCGGCGATGGCTTTGCCTGGCCGCGAGGTGTTGAGTTTCGGCCTTGATGCGCCGGATTCCGGGCATGCATGGGGCATTGCGCAGCGCGACGGCAAAGTATGGCTCGCGCGCGGCGACCGCACGTTGATGGCGGTCGATGAATTGCCGATTGCTGGACTGCATAACGCGGCGAATGCGTTGGCGGCCGGCGCTTTGTGTCACGCCATCGGTGTTGCGGATGCACCCATCGTCAAAGGCTGGCGCGAATTCAAGGGACTGCCGCATCGCGTCGAAAAAGTCGCCGCCATCGACGGCGTCAATTATTACGATGACTCCAAGGGCACCAACGTGGGTTCCACGGTGGCGGCGCTGAACGGCTTTACCCAGCCGGTGGTGCTGATCGCCGGCGGCGACGGCAAAGGCCAGGATTTCAGTCCGCTGCGCGAACCCGTCAAGCGCCGCGCGCGTGCCGTGGTGCTGATCGGCCGCGACCGCGAACAGATTGCCAGTGCCATCGCCGGCAGCGGTGTCGCGATCGAACGCGCCGACGACATGGTGGCGGCGGTGCGGCTGGCGCGCGCAGCTAGCCGCAGCGGCGACGCCGTGCTGCTGTCGCCGGCGTGCGCGAGCTACGACATGTTCAGAAACTACGGGCACCGCGGCGAAGTGTTCGCCGATGCGGTGAGAAAAGAGGTGGTCCGTGGCTGAGGCGAGCACGATGTTCTATGCCGACGTGAAAAGCCGTCCGCCGCCCGCGGAGTTCGACCGCGCGCTTGCGTGGAGCGCAACTGCGTTGCTGGCACTGGGCCTCGTGATGGTCTATTCGTCGTCGATCGCGATTGCCGAAGCGAGCCGTGTCAGCGGCCAGCAACCCACGTACTACCTGATGCGGCACGGCGTGTTCCTCGCACTCAGTCTTTTCATGGCGACGGTCGCTTTCCAGTTGCCGACGCGCGTGTGGCAAAAAGCGGCGCCTTACCTGTTTCTCTTTGGCGCCGGCCTGCTCGTGCTGGTTTTGGTGCCGGGCGTGGGGCGCGAAGTCAACGGCAGCCAGCGCTGGTTGTCGCTGTATCTCTTCAATCTGCAGCCGTCCGAACTGATGAAGCTGTTCGCGGTGCTCTACGCGGCCGACTACACGGTGCGCAAGTCGGAGTACATGCACAGCCTGACCAAGGGATTTCTGCCGCTTTTCATAGTCATGCTTCTGGTCGGCGGGCTATTGCTGCGCGAGCCGGATTTCGGCGCGTTCGCCGTCATCACAGTCATCGCCATGGGCATCTTGTTTTTGGGCGGCGTGAACTGGAAACCGTTCGCCGGACTCATCGTGCTGCTGCTCGTCGGTTTCGTGCTGCTCATCTGGCTGTCGCCGTACCGCATGCAGCGGGTGGTGGGCTTCATGGATCCGTGGGCCGACCCGTTCGGCAAGGGCTACCAACTGTCGCACGCGCTGATCGCGTTCGGCCGCGGCGAATGGGTGGGCGTCGGGCTTGGCGGCAGTGTCGAGAAACTGTTCTATCTGCCCGAAGCGCACACCGATTTTCTGCTGGCGGTGATTGCCGAGGAACTCGGCTTCGCGGGCGTTGCGCTGGTGATCGCGTTGTTCGTGACCATAGTCGTGCGCGCGTTCGCGATCGGCCGCCAGGCCGCGGCGCTCGAGCGCAACTTTCCCGCGCTGGTCGCGCAGGGCATCGGCCTCTGGCTAGGCGTGCAGGCGATCATCAACATGGGCGTCAATATGGGCGTGCTGCCGACCAAGGGCCTGACACTGCCGTTGCTGTCGTTCGGCGGCAGCGGCATCGCCGCCAATTGCTGCGCGCTCGCCGTCCTGTTGAGAGTGGACTGGGAGAACAGGCAGCTCTTGAGAGGGGTAAAAGTATGACCGTCTCACACCTCTCGCCTCTCGCCTCTCGAACCATAATGATCATGGCGGGCGGCACCGGCGGCCATATATTCCCCGCATTGTCGGTAGCCGAAAATCTGCGCGCGCAGGGCTGGAACATCGTCTGGCTGGGTGCGAAGACCGGGATGGAAGCAACACTCGTTGCGCCCAAGGGTTATACGATGGCGTGGATCAGCA
>JAIOOZ010000493.1 GCA_021414185.1 Betaproteobacteria bacterium | reverse complement strand
GCGCAATCCGTCGTTGCCGCCGAGTTCGAGGATGACGATCTGCGGTTGGTGCCGGTTGAGTGCTGCGCCGAGGTGAATTTTGCCGCCCACCGTCGTTTCGCCGGTCACGCTGGCGTTGACCACCTTATAATCGGCATGTTCGCGCGCGAGGCGCGCGCGCAGTAGATCGACCCAGCCCTGGTCGCGCGGCAGGCCGTATCCCGCGGAGATGCTGTCGCCGAATACGAGTATGGTCGCCGCGGCGTGCGTGATGCCGGCGGCGCTGAACAGCAAAAGAAAAAGGAAAGTTCGCAGCATGATTGAAATATCTGTCGCGCCCATTGTGCGGGCAATGGGTCTGTCCAAGCAAGTCGATACCGGCAATGCACGCCTCAAAATCCTCGACAACATAAGCTTCGACATCGCAAGTGGCGAGGCCGTTGCAATACTCGGCGCATCGGGCTCGGGCAAGTCCACTTTATTGGGATTGCTCGCCGGGCTGGACACGCCGAGCGCCGGCAGCGTCAGCATGGCGGGCCACGATTTGTTCGCGCTCGATGAAGACGGGCGTGCGGGGCTGCGCTCGCAACTGGTCGGTTTCGTCTTCCAGTCGTTCCAGTTGCTGCCTGCGTTGACGGCGCTCGAAAACGTGATGCTGCCGCTGGAACTGGCCGGCATCGGGGGCGCCGAAAAAACTGCACAGGGCATGCTCGAGCGAGTCGGGCTTGGCGAGCGCACGCATCATTACCCGAAACAACTGTCCGGTGGCGAGCAGCAGCGCGTCGCCATCGCGCGCGCTTTCGTGCGCGAGCCCAAGCTGCTGTTTGCCGACGAACCGACCGGCAATCTCGATTCGGCGACCGGCGCGCAAATCATCGACCTCATGTTTGAATTGAACCGCGAGCGCCAGGCCACCCTGATATTGGTGACGCACGACGAAGCGATATCACGCCGTTGCGGGCGCGCTCTGCGGCTGGCCGCAGGTCGGCTGCTGAACGGCGCCTGACCGATGTCATTGCTGCAGCAAATTCCGCTGGCCCTGCGCCTGTTGTGGCGCGACTGGCGCGCCGGCGAAGTCACGTTGCTGTTCGCGGCCATCCTGATCGCCGTCGGCAGCCTGACGACGGTCAGTTTTTTCACCGACCGCGTGCAGTTGGCGCTGACGCAGCAATCGAACCAGTTGCTGGGTGCCGATCTCAGCATTATTTCCGACCGGCCGTTTGCTGGCGAATTCGCCACTGAAGCGCAAGCACGCGGCCTGCAAGTGACGCGCGCCCTGCGTTTTCCCAGCATGGCGAGCTATCGCGACGAAAGTCAGCTCACCGATGTGAAGGCGGTTGCTGCGGGCTATCCGTTGCGCGGCGAAGTGCGGCTCGCCGACGAATTGTTCGGCGCCGATCGCGTCGCGCGCGAAGTGCCTGCTGCGGGAACGGCATGGGTCGACGATCGCCTGCTGACGCGGCTCAAGGTCAAACCCGGCGACACGCTGACGGTCGGCCGTTTGCGCCTGCGCGTTGCTGCGCTGGTGACGCAGGAGCCCGACAGCGGAATCGGTTTCATCAACAGCGCGCCGCGGCTGCTCATGAACGAAGCCGATATCGCGGCGAGCGGATTGCTGCAGGACGGCAGCCGCGTGCGCTACCGATTTTACGTGGCGGGGGAGATGGCCACAGTAGAGGCGTACCGGACATGGGCGCAAGCGCGCATAGGCCCTGGCCAGACCATCGAAGGCATACGCGATGCGCGGCCGGAGATCCGCTCGGCGCTCGAACGCGCCGAACGTTTTCTCGGTCTCGCCGCGCTGGTCAGTGTGGTGCTGTCCGCGGTGGCGATCGCTCTGGCGGCACGGCGCTTTCTGCGCCGTCATCTCGACGGTTGTGCGGTGATGCGCTGCATAGGCGCGCGCCAATCCGAAATCGTACGGCTCTATTTGCTGCATTTTACGGCGCTCGGCCTCATCGCAGGCGTTCTCGGGTGCGTGATCGGCTATACCGCGCAGTTTGCGCTGGCGGTGTGGCTCGGCAGTTTTCTCGCGGTCGCTCTGCCGTGGCCCAGCCTGGTGCCGGCGGGTTATGGCATCGCTGCCGGCGTGTTGCTGTTGCTCGGGTTCGCCTTGCCGCCATTGGTGAGCCTTGCGCAGGTGTCGACGCTGCGCGTGCTGCGCCGCGACCTCGGTCTGCCGCGGGGATTGGGCGTTGCGGGCTATGCGCTGGGGCTCGTGATCATTTGCGGCCTCGTTTTGTTGAAAGCGCAGGATTTGCGGCTCGGCGCGTACGTGCTGGGCGGATTTCTCGCGGCGGCGGCGGTGTCGGTGGCGCTGGTGCTGGCGATGTTGCGGCTCTTGTCGAAAGTGCGCGCCGGCGGCGGCGTCAGTTTCCGCTACGGCATTGCAAATCTGCGGCGCCACGCTCTCGGCAATACGATACAGGTGGTCGCGCTCGCTTTGGGGATGATGGCGTTGTTGACGCTGACGCTGATACGCGGCGACCTGCTGCGCAGTTGGCAGGCGGCGCTGAAGCCGGACACGCCCAATCGCTTTGTGGTCAGCATCCAGCCCGAGCAGGTGCAGCCGCTGAACGTTTTTTTCGCCGCTCATGGCATTGCGCAGCCGGAAATATTTCCGATGGTGCGCGGACGCCTCGTTGCAATCAACGGCCGCGCGGTCGGCTCGGCCGATTACGCGGAAGATCGCGCCAAGCGGCTGGTCGACCGCGAATTCAATTTGTCGTGGGCCGACCACATGCGCGCGGACAATCGCTTGCTGGCGGGACGCTGGTGGGAAGCGGACGCCGCTCCTGACCAATTGTCGGTCGAGGAGGGGATTTTGATGGTGCTCGGTCTCAAACTCGGCGACCGCCTCACCTACGACGTAGCGGGCAGCACTTTCGACGCGACGATCACCAGCGTGCGCAAAGTCGACTGGGACACGTTCCGCGCGAATTTCTTCGTCATTGCGCCGCCGAAATTGCTGCAGGGGTTCCCGGTCACATACATGACAAGCTTGTACGTGCCGCCAGGGCAGGCAGCGACGCTCAATCAGCTGGTGCGTGATTTTCCCAACATAGTGGTGATCGACGTCGCGCAAATCATGATGCAGGTGCAAAAAATGATGGACCAGGTTGCGAGCGCGGTGCAGTTCGTCTTTTTGTTCACGCTGGCTGCGGGCCTGATCGTGCTGTACGCCGCGATCGCCAGCACGCGCGACGAGCGTGAATACGAAGCCGCGGTGATGCGTGCTTTGGGCGCGAGCCGCCGGCAAATCGCGGCCACCCAGTTTGCCGAGTTTTCGCTGATGGGAGGTCTCGCCGGGCTGCTTGCGGCAGGCGGCGCAAGCGCTCTCGGCCATGTGCTGGCGGTCAAGGTGCTTAACGTGCCGTACTCCGGCAATGCATGGATCTGGCTGATTGGCGTGGGGGTGGGTGGCGTGGGCATTGCGTTGGCCGGCATGCTGGGCACGCGGTGGGTGCTGGCAACCGCGCCCATTCGCGTTTTACGCGAGGCCTGAAAGAGAGTTCGCGGTGTAAAATGCGCAATTCTCTTCGGGAAGCCGCATGATCGAAATCGCGCTGGCGTTGATGGTTGCAGCGATCGCACTGATCGCCTGGCTAGCGTTCCGCGTCGCGGGCCTGCAGCGCCGCATCGATGAATTGCCGCCGGCGATGGGGCAGGGCCAGGAAGAGCGCCACCGCGCGATGCTGCTCGACCTGCACGACGGGTTGACCAGACAGGGCGACCGCCTGACGGCCGCGCTGGCTGACAACTCCGAGCGCCTGCGCGGTTCCACGGCCGAAGAACTCAAGCAAACGCGCGACACTTTGCATGCCCTGCAACTGGCGCTGGCGAACAATCTCGGCGAAAGCCGCGAAGCGATGGTGACCAAGCTCGCCGAAACGACCCAACTCCTGACCGGCAAGATCGACGAGCGCCTCGAACAAATCAGCGGCAAGGTCAACGAGCGGCTCGACGAAGGCTTCAAGAAGACCAACGAAACGTTCACCAACGTGATGACGAGGCTGGCGACCATCGACGAGGCGCAGAAAAAAATCGAGACGCTGACCGGCAGCGTCGTCAGCCTGCAGGAACTGCTCGGCGATAAACGCGCGCGGGGAGCGTTTGGCGAAGTGCAACTGGAAGCGATAGTGCGCAATGCGTTGCCCGAAACGGCGTTCGAGTTTCAATATACGTTTGCGCGCGGCGTGCGCGCCGATTGCGTGCTGAAGCTGCCCGCGCCGACCGGGCTGATCGCCATCGATTCCAAGTTTCCGCTCGAGAATTTCGAACGCATGTTCCTCGATGGCGCCGAGCGCATTACTGCCGCCGCTTTCAAGGCCGACGTGCGCAAGCACATCGACGACATTTCGAACAAGTACATCATTCCCGGCGAGACCAGCGACGGCGCGATCATGTTCCTGCCCGCTGAAGCTGTATTCGCGGAAATCCATGCGCGCCACCGCGATCTCGTCGATTACGCGCAAAACAAGCGCGTGTGGATTACGTCGCCGACCACGCTGATGGCGGTGCTGACGACAGCGCAGTCCGTCATCCGCAGCGTCGAAACGCGCAAGCAGATCCATATCATCAAGGACGAGCTGAACAAGCTCGGCGCCGACTTCGGCCGCTTCCAGTCGCGCATGGACAACCTGGCGCGGCATATCGAGCAGGCCAAGAACGATGTCGACGACGTGCACGTCAGCAGCCGCAAGATCAGCGAGCGTTTCGCGCGCATCGAGCGCGTCGAGCTGGATGCGCCGGAGCAGCCCAAACTGCGCGCGGTGGATACCGCAGCCGAGAAATAGCCCGTCGAGTGTTCGGGTCAATCCGGCGGTGGTGGCGGCAACGCATTATCGATCGCTCGCAACTCGATGCCGCCTTGTGGAACGAAACCCTCAAGCGCCTGCCATTCCTCAGCGGGCTGACGGACAACGAGCGCGCGCGGCTGCGCGAGGCGGTGATCCTCTTCCTGCATCAAAAATCCATACGCGGCGCGGCCGGCCTCGAACTCGACAGCGCGATGCAGTTGATGATTGCCGCGCAGGCCTGCATATTGATCCTCAATCTCGACGTTGATTATTACCGCGGCTGGGTCGAAGTCATCGTTTACCCGGACGAGTTCGCGCCGACCATCGAGTACACGGATGAGGACGGTGTGGTACACGTAGACCGCGAGGCGCGCGTCGGCGAGGCCTGGTTGCAGGGGCCGTTGATCCTGTCATGGGCGGACGTTGCTCCCATGGCAGACGGCGTCAATGTCGTGATCCACGAATTCGCGCACAAGCTGGACATGCTGAACGGGGATGCGAACGGCTATCCGCCGCTGCATGCCGGCATGACCCGCGAGGCGTGGAGCGCGGCGTTTACGGCGGCGTACGACGATTTTTGCCGCCGCGTCGACCGCGATGAGGACACCGCCATTGATCCCTACGCCGCGGAAAGCCCGGCCGAATTTTTTGCGGTATTGAGCGAGGCATTCTTCGAGACGCCGCACGCGGTGCTGACTGCCTACCCCCAAGTCTACGGGCAGCTCAAGAACTTCTACCGGCAGGACCCGGCGCTGCGCGCGGCCGTGTAGTTTTGACCTGCAATCAGGTAAGCTTGAAACCATGTTGAAACCGTCTTCGTTTACCAAGTCCAGGCAGGCACTGACGGCAGGATTTGGCGCGCTACTGGTCCTGATCATTTCCATTACGCTGCTCGGTATCTGGCGCATCTACGTCATCAACCAGCGTATCGAATTGCTGGTTCACGAGCAGAATCTGAATTCCGAGATGCTGACCATGCTGCTGACGGCCAGTCAGCAGCGGCAGCAGTCGATGCACAAGTTGTTCGTCGCGCGCAATAGCGCCGAACGCGAGACGGCATTCCGCGAGTATCAGGCACTGGTCGAGCCACTGTACGGAACCCTTGACCGGCTGGAGGGGCGGGACATGACTGCGCCGGAGCGCGCGGCCATCAAGCTGGCGCTCGATGTCGCGATTCGCGGGCGCGAGGTGCGTGACCGCGTGGTTGCATTGCTGATGCAGAACGACATTGCCGGCGCCACCGATTTGCTGCTGCGGGAGGGCTTGCCGGCGCAGGACCGATTCCAGATTTCGCTCAACCTGGTGGTGGATTCAAAACGCGCCGCCACGCTGGGCGCGATTTCGCAGGCGAGTGCCGCGATGCGCGAAGCTTTGTGGCTGGTCGCGCTGGTCGGCATACTCGTGCTGATCGCGGGCGCATGGATCGCGTCGATCGTCACGCGCCGCATCGCGCAGAGCGAAAATGAATTGCACCGCGAAAAGGAACTGGCTGAAGTCACGCTGCATTCCATCGGCGATGGCGTCATTACGCTGGATGCCGACGGTTACGTCGACTACATGAATCCGGTGGCGGAGGAATATACCGGCTGGAAAAGCGGCGACGCCAGGGGGCAGGCGCTCGATGCGGTCTACCGGGTGGTCGATGAGCAGACCGGCAAGCCTATTCCGCATCCGGGAGGCAACGAGGTTGGTGCGCGCGGAACGCAGGGCATGACGGTCAGATTGCTGGGGCGCACCGGCAACATATGCGCGGTGCGCGATTCGTCGGCGCCGATACACAACAGCGAAGGCAATCTGGTCGGCTGGGTCGTCGTGTTCCATGACGTCAGCCAGATCCAGGAAATGGCGCAGCAATTGAGCTGGCAGGCCAGTCACGATGCATTGACCGGCCTGGTGAATCGCCGCGAGTTCGAGCGCAGGCTGGCCGGCTTGATCGAAGCGGTGCGTGCCGACGGCAAACAGCACGCGTTGTTGTACATGGACCTCGACAATTTCAAGACGGTCAACGATACCTGCGGTCATGCCGCCGGTGATGAATTGCTGCTCCAGTTGACGACCGTGATGCAGGCACGCATGCGCGGCAGCGACACGCTGGCGCGCCTCGGCGGCGACGAGTTCGGCGCGTTGCTTGAATCCTGTCCGCTCGATCAGGCGGTGCGCATCGCGAACGGGCTGCGCGAGGCGGTGCGCGACTTTCGCTTCATCTGGCAGGACAAGACCTTCGGCATAGGTGTAAGCGCGGGCCTGGTGACCATAGACGGCACGGAAAGCGTGAGCCGCGCGCTCGCCAGCGCAGATGCGACCTGCTATGAAGCCAAAAGCAAAGGGCGCGATCGCGTGCAGGTTCATCGTCCCAAGCACCAGCAGCCGGGCGAGCAAAACGCCGAGTTGCAAATGGTGTCGCAGATCAACCACGCGTTCGAGCTTGGCAACTTCCGGCTGTACCGGCAAAAAATCATTTCGCTGGGCGCGGGCACGCAGAACGAGACGCACTACGAGATACTCGTGCGCATGGTCGACCGCGGCGGCAATCTCATTCCGCCGAGCGGATTCATGGCGGCGGCCGAGCGCTACAACCTGCTGTCGTCGATCGAGCGCTGGGTGATCAGTTCGCTGGTGGAATTTCTGCACAAACAATGCGAAAGCGGCGCCATACCGCGCGATGCCGCCAAGTTGAGCGGCGCGTTCTATGCCGTCAACCTGTCTGGTGTGAGCATCAACGATGCGAGTTTCACCGATTTCCTGCGCCAGTTGCTCAACCGCTTCAATTTGCCGCGCGGACTGCTGTGTTTTGAAGTCACCGAAACAACGGCCATCTCCAACCTTACCAAGGCGGCCCAGCTGATGCACGAATTCAAGACCATGGGCTGCCGGTTCGCGCTCGACGATTTCGGCATCGGCATGTCCTCGTTCGCCTATCTGAAATACCTGCCGGTCGATTACATCAAGATCGACGGTGTGTTCGTGCGCGACATGGCCGACGACCCGATGGACCAGGCGATCGTCGAGGCGATCAACCGCATCGCCCATATTCTGGGATTGAAAACCGTCGCCGAGTATGTTGAGGACGCGGACATCCTGGAACGTTTACGGGCGATCGGCGTCGATTTTGCGCAGGGCTATTTCGTGGCCAAACCCGAAGCGCTGTTCCAGACCGCGGATGCGACGCCCGCGGTGCTCGAGCCGGTTTAGGAGGGGAGCATGGGTTTGCAGTGCATGGTCATCGGCGATATCGGCGGCACGCAATCGCGGCTTGAATTGCAGGTCGAACGCGACGGCGCGTTTCGCGCAGTGCACGAACAGACTTACCGCAGCGAAAAGTTCACCGGTTTTGACGCCTTGCTCGATGATTTTTTTGCGCTTGAAGTGGTCAGGAGCGCCGGGGCGCGCATTGACGCCGCGTGCTTCTCGGTCGCCGGCCCGGTGGAGGGGCACGCATCGACGCTGACCAATCTCGACTGGAAAATCGACGCGCAGGCCATCAGCGCGCGGCTGGGCATTCCCGATGTGCTGCTGGTGAATGATTTTGCCGCGGTCGGTCACGGCATAGCCGAACTTGGCGAACACGATCTCATGACTTTGCAGCGCGGGGTGGCGCAACCGCACGGCACGCGTATCGTGGTTGGCGCCGGCACCGGGCTCGGTGTGTGCATGCTGTCGTGGCAGGGCGATGGCTATGCGGTGCATCCATCGGAAGGCGGGCATACCGATTTCGCGCCGATCAACGACGCGCAGGACATATTGCTGGCAAGCCTGCGCCAGGCGTTTGGACGCGTGTCTTACGAGCGCGTGGTGTCGGGGCCGGGCCTATTGCGCATATTCGGCGTTTTGCAGAACGGCGGCGCCGGCGAGCCGTCGAAGCAACTGCGCGATGCGATGCAACGCGGGGACGCCGCGGCGGCGATTTCCGAATTCGCGATCGACAAGCGCGATGCGCTGGCGGTTCACGCGCTTGATCTCTTCGTCGATATCTACGGCGCTTTCGCCGGCAACATGGCGCTGGCGACTCTCGCGCGCGGCGGCGTGTACATTGCAGGCGGCATCGCGCGCCAGATTGCGCACAAACTGGGTGACGGCAGCTTTGTGCGCGCTTTCGCTCACAAGGGACGTTTTTCGGACCTGCTGCGGCGCTATCCTCTTTTTATCGTGACGGACCCCAAAGTCGGGCTCAAGGGCGCGGGGCGATTGCTGCGCAAAGAACTGCGTGCTTGAATTGCCTTAAGGCGCGGCTTCGAAACCACGCAATTCTTCCGGCGTATTAATGTTGCTGAATGCAGCGGTGTGAGCTACCTGGCGAGGGGCCCCTGCAAGGGGATCGACAGCAAAGCGAATCGCCGCCGGGCGCCGAATCGATGCAGTTTATTTCGGTAAGGTTCCGGTCTCGAGAGCTTTTAATTCGTCGGGCGTATTGATGTTGCTGAAGGCGCCGGGTTGATCGTCGAACGCGACTTCGACCACTTTGAGTGTCGAGTACCAAGCATCGATCTTGCGCCCGCCGTCGTTCAGGAATTTCGTCAGATGGGGCAGCACATCGCGCCGGCATATGCAAAACACGGGATGCGGCTGATCGCCGGTGCGCGCGACGGCAAGTTGCGCCTGCTGCGCTTCCAGCGCCACGTGCAGCCGTGTCACCAGATCAGCGGGCAAAAACGGCGTGTCGCACGGCGCGGTGGCGACCAGCGGATGGCGCGCCTCGCTTAAGCCGCGTTGCAAGCCCGCGAGCGGACCGGCGAAACCGCCGATTTCGTCAGGTATTACGCGATGACCAAATTTCGCGTACACATCGAGATTCTGGTTGGCGTTGATCAGCATTTCTTCGACTTGCGGCGCGAAACGCTCAAGCACCCACGCCACCATGGTTTTGCCGCGCAGTTCGCGCAGGCCCTTATCGACGCTGCCCATGCGCCGGCCCTGGCCCCCGGCAAGTATCACGCCCGTGATGCCGGCCGTCATTTCCTGAACCGCTGCTTGCCGGTGAACAGCAGGTAGTGTTTGCCAGTCGCGCGTCCCAGCATGGTGATATCGACTTTTTGCGCGACTTCATAGCCCATTTGCGTGAGTCCCGAGCGCGAGACCAGG
>JAIOOZ010000492.1 GCA_021414185.1 Betaproteobacteria bacterium | reverse complement strand
AGTAGATTCATCGCGGTTCTCTGTCACTCACGGATCATGTTTCGAGCAGTTTCAGCCGCTGGACCTTGCCCGACGGCCCTTTGGGCAGGGACTCCACCAGCTTGATGAGCTTGGGCGTCTTGTACTTGCCGAGTTCCTGCTGCGAGAATGTATAGAGTTCATCCAGCGAACAATGTTCCCCGGGTTTCAGGACGATGCAGGCCATGATCTCCTGGCCGTAGTGTGCGTCGGGCATGCCGACTGCCGCGGCCTCGAGCACCGCCGGGTGCCGCAGCAGCGCTTCGTCGATTTCGCGCGGCGCGATGTTTTCGCCGCCTTTGATGATGAGTTCCTTGATGCGGCCGGTGACGAACACGAAGCCGTCGGCGTCCATATAGCCGAGATCCCCGGTGTGCATCCAGCCGTCGGCCTGCAGCGTCTGCGCGGTGTTGGCCGGGTCCTTGTAATAGCCTTTCATCACGTTGTCGCCGCGCACCATCAGTTCGCCGACCTGCATTGCCGGCAGGTCGCGGCCGGTCGCCGGATCGATGACCTTGCCTTCGTTGCCGTACGGCTGGCCGGGGCTGCCGATTCTGCGTTTCGCGCGCTCGTACGGATTGGTAAAGCAGGGCGCATTGGTTTCTGTCATGCCGAAAGTTTCGATGATGCTGATGCCGAATTTTTCTTCGAAGGCGCGATGCAGTTCGGGCGGTAGCGGCGCCGACGCCGAGCGGCAGAACTTTATCCCGGAGATATCGAGCCCCAGCGCGCGCGGTTCGGGCGCATTCAGCAGGTAAGCGATGATGGTAGGCACCACGTTGATCCAGGTGCAGCGCTGCTGCACGACGGTTTCCCAGTAGTTGGTCACGCTGAAGCGGTGCGGCATCACCACCGAGCCACCGTGCACGATGGGCGCCACCGCGGTCACTATCTGCCCGTTGATGTGATACAGCGGCAGTGCGCACATCACGCGGTCCTGCGCCGTTAGTTGATGGGCGCGGCTCGTGTATTCGCCACCGGCGGCAACACTTTTGTGCGAGAGCACCACGCCTTTCGGCTTGCCGGTGGTGCCCGAGGTGTACATCAGCAGCGCGTCGTCGTCCTCGCTCACCGGATGAGGTTGCGCCGGCAGCAGCGCCGCATCGTCAAAAATCGAGACCGCATCCGGATCGATGACTACGACCTTGATGTCGCGCTTGATGTCTTTGAGTGCGGTATGCAGGCGCGGCGCAAGTTCGGTGCTGGTAAACACCAGCCGCGTGTCTGAATGTTCCAGCACATAGACAAGCTGCGATGGCTGCGAGAGGAGATTGAGCGGTGCCACCATGTAACCCGCATACATGACGCCGATCAGCAGGCGGCCGGTCTGGTAGCCGTTGTGCAGCATGAGGGCGACCTTGTCGCCTTTGCCGAGCCCCTGGCCGTCGAGATAGCGGCCGAGCTGCACGCAATCCGACTGGAGTTGCACGTAGTTCATGACGCATCCGGTTTCGGGCGCGATCAGATACGGCGCGGCGGGTTGCTCGCGCGCCTGCTGGTCTACGTAATGCCGGATGGTGCGCGTATTCAAGGTAGGTTACAAAGCGCGCGGACGCCACTGCCGGCCTGCGTGGCAGACGGTCACAGATGATGTTTTTTGCGGTAAGCGCCGAAGATGTCGTCGGGGCTGGGTTCGCGCGTGGGAATGGTGCGCACGATGCGTGTGATGTTCAGGAAATGCTTGTAGTGCAGGTTTTCCGAAAAGCTGTTGCCGCCCCAGGTGCCGCAGCCCATCGACAGCGAAAACGGCAGGCCGTTGTCGAAGCTGCCGCCGGTGGCGAAGGTATGCGCCTGCTTGACGATCACGCGGCACACTGTCATTTCGAGGCCGAGCCGCCGGATGTTGGCGCCGTTCTCGCTGTAGATGCCGCACGAGTGGCCATTGCCCATGTACGCATAGATGCTGCGCAGCGTGTCGAATGCGTGATCGAAGTCCTGTGCGCGATATACGGTAAGCACCGGCGAGAGTTTTTCGCCGGAGTAGGGATAGTCGGGACCGGCGCCGGTTTCCTCGACCAGCAGGCATTTGGCGGCGGCGAGGGCGGGGCGCGTCAAGCCCGCAATCGCGCAGATACGGCTGACCGCCTGCGCGGTGACGGCGGACGACAAATGACCGCCGGGAAACATCGTTTTCTGCAGCGTGGCCTTTTCGGCGGCGGTCAGCAGCACGCCGCCTTGCCTGGCGAGCGCCGCCAGCATGGCGTCGTAAACTTTCGCGTGGACGATGACGCTGTTCTCCGACGAGCAGCTCGTCGCGTTGTCGAAAATCTTCGATGCCATGATTTTGGCGGCAGCGTCATCGACATCGGCGCTGTCGTCGACGATCACCGCGACATTGCCTGCGCCGACGCCAAGCGCGGGCTTGCCGCTCGAATAGCCGGCGCGCACGTTGGCGCGCGAGCCGGTGACGACCACGAGGTCGGCCTGCTGCATGAGTTCGGTCGACGACTCCTTGGTCACCGGCGCCGCCAGCATCTGCACGAGGTCCGCGGGGGCGCCGATGCGCTTTAATTCCGCATGGATGTATTCAAGCAGCCTGGCGCTGGTCGTATAACCCTTGGGCGACGGCGACAGAATCACCGCATTGCCGCACTTCAAAGCATTGATGATGTTGTTGGCGGGCGTGGCGCCCGGATTGGTTGACGGCACGACGGCGGCGACGACGCCGACCGGGCGGGCGATCTCGGTGATGCCGGTGTCCGCATGTTCGGCGATGACGCCGGTCGTCTTGGCGTCCGTGAGATCGCGCATGAGTCCAAGAGTCTTGCGGTGGTTCTTGACGATTTTGTCGGCCACGTTGCCGAGCCCGGTGTCCTGCACTGCGAGTTCGGCGAGCAGGCGGTTGCGCGCGGGTTCCATGATGGCCCATGCAGCGGCGGTCGCCACCTCGTCGAGTTGCGGCTGGGAATAACGTGCGGCAACGCTCTGCGCTGCGCGCGCACGGCGTATTAATTCGGCAACCGCGGCACGCGCTGGCGCCGCTTCGATTGCAACCTGGGATCGGGCAGTCATAAACTCTCCGCTCATGGGCGCCGGCATGTTCGAGTCGGCGCGAACCATATTTCGCAGTGCAAATGATAGCGTACTGCGCAGTGCCCGCCCGCGTGACGTAAACTTGCCGCAGAACGCACGAAGGAAAAAAACATGCAGACAATTTCGATTCCCGCTTTCGGCGGGCCTGAGCAATTAAAGACCATGGACATGCCGCAACCGGGTCCTGCCGCGGGCGAGGTGCTCGTCAAGCTCGCTTATGCCGGCATCAATTTCATCGACGTCTACATGCGTAGCGGCCAGTACGCGCGGTCGCAGACCTATCAGACGCCGCTGCCGATGACGCTGGGCATGGAAGGCGGCGGCACCGTGGCAGAACTGGGCGCGGGCGTGACCGATTTTGCGGTCGGCGAGCGCGTCGCTTACTGCATAGTGCGCGGCAGCTATGCGGAGTATGCGGCGGTGCCCGCCAAACGGCTGGTGAAAGTGCCGGACGCAGTGCCGCTGGATATCGCGACCGCGCTGATGCTGCAGGGATGCACGGCGCACTATCTGTCGCATTCCGCCTTTCCGCTGGCTGCGGGCAAAAGCTGTCTCGTGCACGCGGCCGCGGGCGGCGTCGGCCAGTTGCTTACGCAATTGGCAAAGTTGCGCGGCGCGACGGTGCTGGCGACAGCGGGCAGTCCGGAAAAAGCGGCCATTGCGAAGGCGCGTGGCGCCGACCACGTGATTCTTTACCGTGACACCGATTTTCGCGAAGCGGTGATGCAGATCACCGGCGGGCAGGGCGTCGATGTCGTCTACGACGCGGTGGGCAAGGACACCATACACAAAAGCATCCGCAGCCTGAAAAAACGCGGCCTGTGCATCAACTATGGCGGCGCGTCCGGGCTTGTCACTGCCGTCGAGCCGCTCGAACTGGCCGAGGCGGGTTCGGTATTTTTCACGCGTCCGCATCTTGCCGACTACATTGCCAGCGCCGAAGAGTTGCGCGGTCGCGTTGCCGACTTGTTTGCGCATCACGCGGCTGGCCGGCTCAAAGTCGAGATCGATCGCGAGTTTCCGCTGGCGCAGGCGGCGGATGCGCACCGCTATCTCGAAGGCCGCAATACCAAAGGCAAGCTGCTGCTGAAGATTTAGTCGTCGGGGGCGGAGGTTTGTTTAACGCGGTGGAATGTAAAATGCTAAACTCCGCAGCGAAAATCCGGAACTGTTTTACGGTGTTGTCGGGAAGCGCGAAATGAACGAGAAAAAACACGTCAAATTTCAGGGCCGGTTGATCGTTGTCGGCTTCGGTTCCGTCGGCCAGGGCACTTTGCCGCTGCTGCTGCGCCACATCGACATGCCGCTGGAGCGCATCCGTATCGTGACCGGGGACACGCGCGGCGTCGAGGAAGCCAAACATTTCGGCGTCAAATTCACGGTCAGGCCGCTCACGCGCGAAAACTACCGCGCCGTGCTGGAGCCGCTGGTCAACAAGGGCGATTTCCTGCTCAATCTGTCGGTCGAGGTGTCGAGCGTCGCGCTTATAGAGTTTTGCTACAAACGCGGCGTGATGTATCTCGACACCTGCATCGAGCCGTGGCTCGGCGGTTATACCGACACCAAGGTGTCGGCGTCGCGCCGTTCCAATTACGGGCTGCGCGAAGAAGTCATGAAGTTTCGCACCAAGTTCCCGAACGGCGGACCGACCGTGATTCCGACGCATGGCGCCAATCCCGGTCTGATTTCGCACTGGGTCAAGCAGGGTCTGATCAACCTCTCACGCGACATCCGCAAGCGCGCCGCCAAGCCTGAATCGAAGGCGGACTGGGCGCGGCTCGCGATGGAACTCGGCGTCAAAGTCATTCATTGCTCGGAGCGCGACACGCAAGTTGCGAATCCGGGCAAGCGCCGTCTTGAGTTCGTCAACACCTGGTCGGTCGACGGTTTTGTCGGCGAAGGTTCGCAGCCGTGCGAGCTTGGCTGGGGATCGCACGAAAAACATTTCCCGCGCGACGCCAAGCAACACAAGTTCGGCGGCAAGGCGGCAATTTATCTCACGCGTCCCGGCGCCTCGGTGCGCGTGCGCACGTGGACGCCGGCGGAAGGCAATTTCCACGGCTTTCTCATCACGCACGGCGAAGCAATTTCGATTTCGGATTACTACACGGTGCGTGCGGGCAAGAAAGTCGTTTATCGCCCGACCTGCCACTACGCTTACCATCCCTGCGACAACACGATATTGTCGTTGCACGAGTACGCGGGCAAGAACTGGGCGCTGCCCGAGAACAAACGCATATTGATGGACGAGATTTTCGACGGTACCGATGAATTGGGCGCATTGCTCATGGGTCACGCCAAGGGTGCGTATTGGTATGGCTCGCGGCTGTCGATACACGAAGCGCGCAAACTGGCACCCTTCAACAACGCGACCAGCCTGCAGGTCGCCGCCGGCGTGATGGCTGGTGTGATCTGGGCAATGGAAAATCCGCTGCGCGGCGTGTGCGACCCGGACGATCTGGATTTTCAGCGCGTGCTCGAAATCGCCAATCCCTATCTCGGCAACGTTGTCGGCACCTATACCGACTGGTCGCCGCTCAACGACCGTGGCAAGTTATTTCCCGAGGATGTGGATCAGGGCGACCCGTGGCAGTTCAAGAATTTCAGGGTGGTCTGAACGCTATCGCCGGCGCCCGGCGCGCCGGATAACCTAGGGCGCGCGCTGCGGTTTCAGCTTGCCCTTGATCTGGGTGCGGTACATCAGGCGCCGCGCTGCCGAATCGAACGGATCGCGCCGGTGCATGGTGGTGCGGTTGTCCCACATCAGTACGTCGCCGACGCGCCAACTGTGCGCGAACGCATGTTCGGGCTGCGCCGCATGCGCCCACAATTCATCGAGCAAAGCTTCGGATTCGTCGCGCGGCAGGCCGACCACCCAGGCATTGCGGCGGCGTCCGAGATACAGCGTGTGCTTGCCGCTCGGTGGATGGATGCAGATGATGGGATGCGGCGTGCCGACCGAATGCACCGGATCGTCGGAATCCTTGAGGCCCGCGCGCAAATAGCCGCCGGAGTTGTAAGTGCCGTCGTGCTTGATGCTGCGTCCTGCTACCGTCTTGCGCAGCGCCTGCGGCAAAGAAGCGCAGGCCGCGATCATGCCGCACAGCCAGGTATCGCCGCCCGCCGGTGGAATCTCGACCGAGTAGAGCAGCGACGCATCGGGCGGCTCCGGCAGGTACGACATATCGGTGTGCCATACGGCTTCGCCCGCGCCGAGGCTGCCGATGGGCGTGCCGTCCGCGCCTATGATGTTGGAGACGACGTAGATATCGGGATAACCTTCGACGAATTTCTTGCCGTTTTCGTTGACCGGCGGCGGATCTAGCTCGCCGAAGCGCCGGCTGAACGCGAGCAACGCACCGTGATCGAGTTGCTGGCCGCGGAACAACAGCGCCGAATGGCGTATCCACGCGCTTTCGATTTCAGCAAACTGCGCGTCGCTCACTTGCGTCAAATCGACGCCGCGGATTTCCGCGCCGACTGCAGCTGTCAGCGGATGGACTTCGACGGCATGGCCGCCGCTGCGCTGGGTCGAAGTGTTGCTTGCGGTGTCCGGCATGCGGGCTCTCCTCAAACGATGTGCAATGCTAGCAGAATTCGTGCGCCGCGTTACGCGCCGAAAGTTTGCCGCTCCAGCGTGCAGCGGGCCAGTGCGTCAACGTCGAGTCTGGGGCGATAGCCGGGTTCCAGCACGATCGCGCCGCGTTCGAATTTGAGCGGGTTCGCG
Organism: Betaproteobacteria bacterium; assembly: GCA_021414185.1. Taxonomy (GTDB): domain Bacteria; phylum Pseudomonadota; class Gammaproteobacteria; order Burkholderiales; family SG8-41; genus PALSA-1004. Next base: position 10,696 of record JAIOOZ010000492.1, on the reverse strand, counting down.
AGCAAGGGCGCAGTCGGTTTGAGGTAGCCGTTCATTTCGCCGGCGTTGCGGATGCGGCCGCGTGCAACGCAGGCCTCCATCCAGCAGCCGATTTCGCAGGCGACGCCGTTGCCGAGCACCGGTTCCATGCCGTAGTCGCGTATGGTATCTATGGCAGCGGCGAGCCGCGCGAGTCCGCCGAGCTTCATCAACTTCACCTTGATATAGCGCGCGGCCTTGAGTTCGGCGGCGCGGCGTATGTCGTCGAGTCCGTAAATCGATTCGTCGAGCATCATCGGTACGGTTGCCACGCGCGCAACGGCGCAGGCGGACTCCCAGTCGCCGGCAGCGCACGGTTGCTCGAACAGCTCTATGCCTTGCGGGTCGAGCGCCGCGGCGAAACGGCAGGCGTCATCGCGACTGTAACCCTGGTTGGCGTCGAGCCGGATATTGCCGCGGCCGTTGAGCGCGCTTTGCACCCGTTTGACCATTGCGGCATCGCGTATGGCATCCCAGCCGACTTTGACCTTGAGGGTCTTAAAACCGGCGTCGAACAAGGCAGCGCTTTCGCTTTCGATGGCGGCGGTTTCGGTCGCATGCAATAGACCCAGCACCGGCACATCGGTGCGCTGTGCGACGTTCAGCAATGAATCGCCGGCCAGCATTTCAAGTGCGGTGCCGAATGCGGTGGCGGTGAAGGGCGCGGAATCGTAATGCAACGCGAGCCGCGTTTGCATATCGGCCGCGGCCAGTCCGGCGAATTCGCGGGCGAGGCGCTGCGCCAGCGCCCAACCGCCTGCCATAGTTTCATCGGTGTAGCCGGTGAGATAGGTCGCTTCGCCGATGCCGCTGCGGCCAACGGCATCGCGCGCCTCGACCAGCACCGTATCGAATGCGTGAACGGGCCCGAATGACAATTTGTAAGGGGTCGTCAACGGCACGCGCAGGCGATACAGGGTGAGGGAGGCTATGGTCACGTTAACGTCATTCCGGCATGAGTAGAGAAAACCGTACCTATAATATAGCGGTTTGCACCAGTCCCAACGACGGTCATCCATGGTCATGCGTGACGGAGTTCAGCAGGATTTCGACCTGCCATCGGCGTGGGTGCAGCGCTGGGCCGCGCGCATTCCCGCTGGCGGCCGGGTGCTCGACGTGGCCTGCGGCGGTGGGCGGCATGCGCGCTATCTGGCCGGGCTTGGTCACCAGGTTGAAGCGGTCGACCGTGATGCGGAGGCGCTAGGCGGGCTGGCCGGTGCCGCAGGCATCCATACCCGGGTGGCCGATCTCGAGGGCGCGGCATGGCCGTACGCAGACGAACATTTCGACGCTGTAGTCGTCACCAATTACCTGCACCGGCCGCTGTTTGCCAGCCTGCTCGCGGCATTGGCGCCCGGCGGCGTGCTGATTTACGAAACGTTCGCGCTCGGCAACGAGCGCTACGGGCGGCCGCGCAACCCGGATTTTCTGCTGCAACCGGGAGAGCTGCTGAAGGTTGCGCACGGGCGCCTGGAGGTGATCGCATACGAAAACCTCGCGGTCGAGGCGCCGCGGCCGGCGCTGCTGCAGCGCATGTGCGCGCTCAATGGCGCAGGCAGGCGCTGAATCCGGATTTTTTTGCTTCCACTGCAACTTTTCGGCGGGTTGTGCGTTCGTAATTGGTAGGGGCTGACTGATTTAACCGACTACGACCATGACTATGAACGCTGAACAGGACAACCGGCAGGCACCACCGTCTTATGCCGATGAAGTGCTATGCGCCAACTGGCATCCGCTGGTTCTATTGCTGGCGGAGCCGCTGGCACGCGTGCAAAAAACGGCCCTCAACGCCAGCGAAGTCGAGGCATTTCTCGCCCGCTTGTACCTGTGCCAGCAGGCTTAGCCGTCGATTTCACCGGCCGTCGCCGGCACCTCCCGCGCATCGCCTGGAACCACCTGGAACGGCGTTAGTCTGAAGGTTGTTCAGGGCATGGCGCTAATGCGGTAGAATCCCCGGTTAATTTACGCGGGCTACAGCAGTATCTTCAGGAAAATCAGAAAGATGGCACAACTTACCGGCAGCATGGTCGCAATCGTTACGCCGATGCACGACGACGGCAGTCTCGATTTCGACGCTTTTCGCAAATTGATCGACTGGCACATAGCGGAAGGCACCGATGGCATCGTCGTCGTCGGCACTACCGGCGAATCGCCGACGGTCGATTTCGACGAACATCATCAGTTGATCCAGATAGCGGTCGAGCACGCCAAAGGGCGCATCCCCATCATCGCCGGCACGGGGGCGAATTCGACGCGCGAAGCCATCGAGCTTGCCGCTTACGCCAAAAAAGCCGGCGCGGGCGCGAGCCTGTCGGTCGTTCCGTATTACAACAAGCCCACGCAAGAGGGCCTTTACCGGCATTTCCGGGCGATCGCAGAAGCGGTCGAGATTCCGCAGATCGTTTACAACGTGCCCGGCCGCACGGTCGCCGATTTGCAGAACGACACGATGCTGCGGCTGGCCGAAGTGCCGAATATCGTCGGTCTCAAGGATGCGACGGCCAACCTCGAGCGCGGCGCCGACCTGCTGCGCCAGTTGCCGCCGCATGTCGCGGTGTACAGCGGTGACGACGCGACCGGCCTGGCGTTGATGTTGCTGGGCGGGCGCGGCGTGATTTCGGTGACCGCCAACGTGGCACCGCGGCTGATGCACGAGATGTGCGTGGCGGCGCTGCAGCCGGACCCGGCGCGCGCGCGCGAACTCAACAACCGGCTGATGGGGCTGCATCGTCACCTGTTTGTGGAAGCCAATCCGATCCCCGTCAAATGGGCGGTCGCCCGCATGAATCTGATCAAGCCTGGCATACGCCTGCCGCTGACGCCGCTCACGGCAAGTTGCCATGAACAGGTGCGTGCGGCGATGGTGCAGGCGGGCATCAATGTATAGAGGAGTGGCCATGACGATATTCCCGCGCTGGAAAACAGCGATCGCTGCGTGCGCGGCCGCCGCGCTGCTCGCTTCGTGCAGCATGTTGCCCAAGCTCGAAAGCGATACCGTCGAATATAAATCGGCGTCGAAAGCCAAATTGCCGGACTTGCGGGTGCCGCCGGACCTGACGCGGCCGGGCACCGACGACCGCTACGCGGTGCCTGAAGGCAAGCTGCTGTCCGAATATGAAAAGGACAAACGCGCGGCGCCCGACCCTTCCAGGACCGCGGTGCTGCCGGCGCAACCGAACGCGCGCGTCGAACGCAGCGGCAACCAGCGCTGGCTGGTGGTAACGGGCGACCCGGACGCGGTATGGAACGTAGTCAAGGAATTCTGGCAGGAACTCGGATTCATCATCAGCGTCGACAATCCCGAAGCCGGAGTGATGGAAACCGACTTTGCGGAAAGCCGCGCCAAGGTCGACGCCGGCACCGTGCGCAATTTTCTCGGCAAGCTGCTCGACAGCATTTCTTCCACCGCCGAGCGCGATAAATTCCGCACGCGCCTGGAGCGCGGCACCGAGACCGGCACCACCGAGATCTACGTGAGCCACCGCGGCATGGAAGAGGTTTCCGTCAGTTCGGACACCAAGGAGACACGCTGGCAGCCGCGTCCGCCGGACCCCGAACTCGAAGCCGAAATGCTGCGCCGGATTATGGGCCGCTTTGGCGTGCAGCAGGAGCGCGCCAAGACCGAGATCGCGCAGGCGAAACCGCAGGGGCCAGCACGCGCCACTCTCCTTAAAGCGCAGGCGGGCGGCGGCATGCTGTCGGTGAACGACCAGTTTGACCGCGCGTGGCGGCGTATCGGCCTCGCGCTGGACCGCGTCGGTTTCACCGTCGAAGACCGTGACCGCTCGAAAGGGCTCTACTTCGTGCGCTACGTCGATCCCGACGCCGACAACAAAGGCGCGCAAAAAGGGTTTTTCTCCAAGCTGAATCCGTTCGGCAAGAGCGACAAAAAGAATTCGACCGAGCAATTCCGCATCCGCGTCAAGGACGCCGACGCCATCAGCCAGGTCAGCGTGCTCAACAAGGACGGCGGCGAGGAAAAGTCCGATACGGCGAGCCGTATTCTCTCGTTGCTCTACGAGCAACTTAAGTGAGGGGTGAGGAGTGAGGAGAGAGGCGCATAACGCCCGAAGCCTCGATCCCGCGACTGCCGTTCCGACTCACTCCTTACCCCTCACGTCTCACCAATGATGCGCTTCGCATCTTTGGGCAGCGGCAGCGAAGGCAATGGCCTGCTGGTTGAAGTCGGCGCAACGCGAATTCTTGCCGACTGCGGGTTTTCCCTCGGCGAAACGGTGGCGCGGCTGGCCCGCTGCGGCGTTGCCGCTGATACCCTGGACGCGATTCTGATCACGCACGAGCACGACGATCACATCGGCGGCGCTGCGCGCCTTGCCCGCAAATTCAATATTCCGGTGTGGATTACCCACGGTACTTCGCAGGCGGCGGCAAAAGGTTTCGCGCAAGTCGATACCGTGCACATTTTCGATTGTCACCGGCGGTTCGCGGTGGGTGACATCGAGATCGAGCCGTATACGGTGCCGCACGATGCGCGCGAACCGGCGCAATTCGTATTTGGCGACGGCGCGCACCGCCTCGGTCTCCTGACCGACGCCGGTTCGCTCACGGCGCATATGCAGGAGGTGTTGAATGGTCTCGACGCGCTGGTGCTCGAGTGCAACCACGATCTCGATTTGCTGTGGGAAAGCGGTTACCCGCAGCGGCTGAAGGAGCGTATCGCGGGGAAATTCGGCCATCTGTCGAATGCCACCGCCGCGCAGTTGCTGTCATCCATCGACTGCCGCAAGCTCAAGCACCTGGTGGCGGCGCATCTCAGCAAGCAAAACAACACCCCGGAACTGGCGAGCGTGGCGCTGGCGCAGGCGCTCAATTGCGAACGCGAATGGATAGGAGTCGCGACGCAGCAGGAAGGTTTCGGCTGGCGCGATATTGGCTGACCGGGGACTAGCGCGACTATCAGCGCGAAAAAAAAGCCGGCCCAGGGGCCGGCTTTTTATTGTTACGACCGCAATTACTTCTTCATTGCGTCTTTGGCCATGCCTTTGGCGGCTTCTTTTGCCGTATCGGCAGCTTTGCTCATGTCGCTGGCTGCATCTTTGGCGGCATCGGCAGCTTTGCCCATGTCCTTGGCGGCGTCGGCAGGTGCGGGCGCAGGCGCGGGGGCAGGTGCCGGCGTTGCGGCAGGCGCCGGTGCGGGAGCAGGTGCGGGTGCAGGGGCGGGTTTTTCACCGCAGGCGGTCAGGCCGACTGCCACTAAAGCGGCAAGCAGTAACGAACGATTCATGGTTTTTCCTTTGACAGAGAATGATGACGAGGTAATAAAACAGCAACGGAATTTGTCTGCCCGGGCTGAGTGACGGTCAAACAAGGCAAGTATTGTAGTCTTTTTCCGCCGCGAATTCCAGCGCACCGGCGCTACAGCCCGATGGTGGTGGCCGCGACGGCAGGTGTGGAGGCTTCCCAGATCTCGTCGAAGCGCTTGACCAGCAGGCTGGTTGCCGCAACATCGCCGACGGTCGCCGTGCCGCGCATGTCGGTGTGATGAAAGCGGCGCACGAAGCGCGTATCGTCGGCCACCGCAAACGGATCGTAAACGCGGCGCGCCGCGGGCAGGGTCTGGTGGATGGCGAGGCCGTGGCTGAAGCGCTTCAACAGCAGTATCAGCCGCGGACAGTCGCGCACGATGTTCGCGGTCTCGTGCAGCACTATTTTGACGCGGTTGGTGCGGCGCGCGAGCAGAAATTTGCCGAGCAGGTCGTAGCGCTGCGGGGTATTGAAATTGCGTCCGATATTTTTGTCGAAGATGCGCACGGTATGCGCGGCATTGGCGATCAGCACATCGAGCGCCTCGTCGTACGCAATGACTCCTTCGAGCTTGCGTTCACCGGGCATGCGTTCTGGCGGCACGGGCAGCATAGGGGATGAATGCTTAACGGGTCGGTTGGCTCAATTCGATATGAATATAGCCGGCCTGATACCACTGGTAAAGCAGCGCGCGTGTAGCCGCGTCGGTGCGCGCGCCGGGCGGCAGGCGGCGCGTGTCGGCCAGTTCGTGCAGTGCTTTGGCGGCGGTGGCGCGGACAGCGACGGTTTCGTTATTGATAAAAATCTGCGCGCCGCAGGTCAGCATGCGCGTCGGCAGGGCGAGCCGTATGCCGCGCGCGCGGGCAAGCTCCGCGAATCGCGCTGCCGACACACGGCGCGCGCGCGTGAACACGGTCCCGGGGCGTGGTTCCGTCAGGTATTCGCCGAGGCAGCGCTGCACGTCGGCGTCGGTCCAGCGTACGGCTTCCACCATCGTTTTTATCCTGCGTAGCATGTCCTTGCCGATGGCGGCGGGATGGCGCTGCGGTTTTAGGCCGGGGTCGCGATAGGCGCCTGCGACACGCAAATGATCGCGCACGAAGTCCAGCAATTGTTCCGCCATTTCCTGGCGGTCGGGCGCGCGAAATCCGACTGACCACGTGATGCACTCGTCGACAGCGACGCCGTGGTGCGCGTAACGCGGCGGCAGGTAGAGGAGGTCGCCGCCGTGCAGCGTCCACGCGCGCTGCGGCCGGAAACGGTTCAGTATCTTCAGTGGCGCGCCTGCGATGAGCCGCAGATCGCGCTGGCTGCTGATCTGCCAGCGCCGCGCGCCCATGCCCTGCACGAGGAACACGTCATAGCTGTCGAAATGCGGCCCCACGCTGCCGCCGGGTGCCGCGTAGCTCGCCATGACGTCATCGTGACGCGCGTATGGGATGAAGCTGAACTGCTGTTGCAGCGCGCGCGCGGCCGGCAAAACGGTTTCGAGCCCGTTGACGAGCAGTGTCCAGCCGCGCCGCGGCAGGCGCGCGAAGTCGCGCTTGCGAAACGGCCCGCGTTCGACGTGCCATACCCTGCGCGCGCCTGTCACCAGCCGCGACTCGACATCGTCGCGGCAGGCGAGTTCGATCATGCTCGCACGGTCGAGCGTATTTGCTGCCTGTGCCAACGCGCCGCGCGCGAGCAGAGGTTTTTTTTGCCAGAAATCCGCCAGAAATTTCTCAGTCCCGATCCGGCTCTCCAGTAGATTGTCCGTCATCATCCGATTATAACGTGCTGATTACACTTGTCCGCGTCCGCTCGGCTTTGCGCGAGCGAGCGTTGCCGGTGCCACGGTTTAATTCACCGCAAGCCGCGGTATTGACTGTCGCAGTACTTTGCTACAATAAATCCGTGACAACTCAGACTGTATGTGGAGCGCTGATGTTACAGGCGGGCCAGGCGGCGCCGGGATTCGATTTGCCCGACGCCGAGATGGAAGCGGTGAGCCTGGCCGGTTTCAGGAACAGAAAAATCGTCGTGTTGTATTTTTATCCGCGGGACGATACCCCGGGCTGCACCATGGAGGCGATCGAGTTCAGCGACATGCAGGAAGAATTCGCGCGGTTGAACGCGGTGGTGATAGGCGTCAGCATGGACGATTGCCTGAGTCACGGTTCATTTCTCGACAAGCATGGCCTGGCAGTGCAGTTGCTTGCCGACGTCGAAGGCGAGGTATGCAACAATTACGGCGTGCTGCACGAAAAAGAGCACGAAGGCCGGAAGAAGACCTGCATTCAGCGGTCGACTTTCATTATCGACAAGCACGGCACATTGAGGCATGCGCTGTACGGGGTCAGCCCGCGCGGCCATGCGGCGGAAGTGCTTAAACTGGTTAGGGGATTGGGCAAATGCAAGTAGCGCAAGACACGGTGGTATCGCTGGATTATGAATTGTTGAATTCCGAAGGCGAGACCATAGAAAAGACCGAGGAGCCGATCGATTACCTGCATGGCGGATACGACGGCATATTTTCACGGGTCGAAGAAGCTCTGAACGGCAAGGGTGCCGGAGAAACCTGCGACGTCTATCTGCAGCCGACCGACGCGTTCGGCGAATACGACGAAAAGCTGGTGCAGATTGAGCCGCGCGCCAAGTTTCCGCCGAAGATCGAAGTCGGCATGCGCTTCGAGGGCGAGGCCGGCGATTCAGGCGAGACGCTGATTTACACGGTCACCGATATCGCCGACGACAAGGTGGTTGTCGACGGCAATCATCCGCTCGCCGGCATGGCGTTGCGGTTTCATTGCACCGTCAAGGCGGTGCGCGCGGCGACGGCGGAAGAACTCGAGCATGGGCACGTGCATGGAGCGCACGGCCACCATCATTGATCCGGTGTGATGCCTGACCGCGCAAGAGCGCGCGGTCATTTCTCTTCGAGCAACTTCTTCAGGGCGTAGAGCGCATCCAGCGCCTCTTTCGGCGTCAGCGCGTCGGGGTCGAGGTCGCTTAATTTATCGATGAGCGCGTGATCTACCGGTGAAGCGGGTTCGGGTGCCACTGCCGGCGAGAACAGATCGGGCTGCTGGCTGCGCGCGACGCCTTCGTGTTCCAGCAGCTGCAGATGTTTTTTTGCGGCGCGTATAACGCTTGCCGGCACGCCCGCGAGTTGCGCGACCTGCAGCCCGTAGCTTTGGTTGGCGGGGCCTTCCTCGACGCTGTGCAGGAACACGATGTGGTCTTTGTGCTCGACCGCATCGAGGTGCACATTGGCGAGTTGCTTGAATTCCTGCGCCAGCCGCGTCAACTCGAAATAATGCGTGGCGAACAGCGTGAGGCTTTTGTTGGCATCGAGCAGATGGCGCGCGATCGCCCACGCCAGCGCAAGTCCGTCGAAGGTCGAAGTGCCGCGGCCGATTTCGTCCATCAGCACAAGGCTCGCCGGCGTGGCGTGATGCAGGATGTAAGCGGCTTCGGTCATCTCCACCATGAACGTCGAACGCCCGCCGGCAAGATCGTCGGCGGCGCCTATGCGCGTGAAGATCTGGTCGAGCGCGCCGATTTTCGCGCGCTTTGCGGGCACCATCGAGCCGCAATGCGCTAGCAGCGCGATCAGCGCGACCTGCCGCATGTAAGTCGATTTGCCGCCCATGTTGGGGCCGGTGACGAGCAGCATCTGGCGCGTAGCGGACAACTGGGTGCCGTTGGCGATGAAAGTATCGACCTGCGCCTCAACCACCGGGTGGCGACCGGCTTCGACTTCGATCAACGGCTCGGCGACCAGTTCGGGCATGCAGAAGTTGAGCGTGTGCGCGCGTTCGGCGAACGTCGTCAACAAATCGGTTTCCGCCAGTGCGCCTGCCACCCGTTGCAACGACGGTATGTCGGGTGCCAGCCGGTCAAGCAATTGATCGTAGAGCAGCTTCTCGCGCGCGAGTGCCCGTTCCTGTGCGGACAGCGCTTTGTCCTCGAATGTCTTGAGTTCCGGCGTGATGTAGCGCTCCGCATTCTTGAGCGTCTGGCGGCGGCGGTAATCGTCGGGCACTTTTTCGGATTGCGCGCGCGTGACTTCGATGTAGAAGCCGTGTACCCGGTTGTACTCGACCTTAAGGGTAGCGATGCCGCTGCGCACGCGCTCGCGCGCTTCAAGATCCAGCAGGAACTGGCCGCAGTTGCGGTCGATGGCGCGCAGTTCGTCGAGCTCGGCGTCGAAGCCGTCGGCGATGACGCCGCCTTCACGCACGATGGACGCCGGCTCGGCCAGTATCGCCTGCGTCAGCAATGTCGCCACGGATTCCAGCGGCTGGACGCCGGTGGCGAGTTCCTTAAGGCGCGGGCTGTCGAGGGCCGCGAGTTGCGTGCTCAGTTGCGGCAGGCGGGCAAGCGTGTCGCGTAGCCCTGACAAGTCGCGAGGACGCGCACTTTTCAGTGCGATGCGTGCGGTGATGCGCTCGACGTCGACGCAGGCTTTGAGTTCGTCGCGCAGCGCATTGCATTTTGCGGCGCTGTCGGCTGCCAGCAGTTCGACCGCGGCGAGGCGCGCGCGTATCGGCGCGTGATCGCGCAGCGGGTGATGCAAAGTATGCAGAAGCAGGCGGCTGCCCATGCTGGTCGCGCAGGTATCGAACAACGACATCAGCGTCGGCGCGGGCTCTCCGCGTATGGTTTCAGAGATTTCGAGATTACGTCGCGTTGCCGGATCGATGGAGAGATAAGCGGACGCATGCTCCACGGCTAGCGCCGTGACGTGCGCAATCGCGTTGCCCTGGGTGGCGCGAGCGTATTCGATCAGTGCGCCGGCCGCGGCAGTTGCTGCCGGGAGCGCGACCAGACCGAATGCCGTGAGGTCATGGGTATTGAACTGGCGGCGCAACGCTCGCGTCGCCGCTTCGGATTCGAATTGCCATTCGGGCAGGCGTCTCACTGCATAGGTTGCACCTGGCGGCAGCGCGAAGTCCGAGGACTCGGCGATCAGGACTTCAGCCGGGCGCAGACGTTCGAGTTCGGCGGCCAAGTTGACGGCTTTGATTTCGGTCGCGCGAAAGCGTCCTGCGGCAAGCGCCAGCCACGCGATGCCGACGTTGTTCTGCTTTTGCCACAGTGCCAGCAGCAGGTTGTCCCGTTTATCGTCGAGCAGCGCCGAGTCGGTCAGCGTGCCGGGCGTGACGATGCGCAGGACTTTACGTTCGACCGGTCCCTTGGAAGTGGCCGGATCGCCGATCTGTTCGCAGATGGCGACCGATTCGCCGAGCTTGACCAGCTTTGCCAGGTATTGCTCGACGGCGTGGTAGGGCACGCCCGCCATCTTGATCGGCTCGCCGTTGGACGCGCCGCGTGCGGTGAGCGTGATGTCGAGCAGGCGTGCGGCTTTTTCCGCATCACCGAAAAAAAGCTCGTAAAAATCCCCCATGCGGTAAAACACCAGCATGTC
>JAIOOZ010000491.1 GCA_021414185.1 Betaproteobacteria bacterium | reverse complement strand
GGCGGCGGACATCATCCTGCTCGAGCAGGACCTGCAGGTCCTGCACCAGGGCGTGCTGGAAGGCCGGCGCACTTTCGCCAACATCATGAAGTACATCATGATGGGCACCAGTTCCAACTTCGGCAATATGTTCAGCATGGCAGGCGCCGCGCTGTTCCTGCCTTTTCTGCCGATGCTGCCGACGCAGATCCTGCTCAACAACATCCTCTACGACATTTCCGAAATCCCGATCCCGCTGGACAAGGTCGACGCCGAGGAGGTGCGCAGCCCGCGGGTGCTCGACATGAACTTTATCCGCAACTTCATGCTCGTCATCGGGCCGGTCAGTTCGCTGTTCGACTTCCTGACGTTTTACGTCATGCTGGTCGTGCTGGAGGCCAACGAAATGCTGTTTCAGACCGGCTGGTTCGTCGAATCGCTGACCACCCAGGTGCTGGTAATATTCATCATCCGCACCCGCAGCAATCCATTCAAGAGCCGCGCGCATCCGGTCTTGATAGCGACTTCGCTTGCCGTGGTGTTGCTCGCGGCAGTGTTGCCGTTCACGCCGTTAGGCACCTACTTCGGGTTCGTGCCGCCGCCCGCGAAGTTCTATTTAATCCTCGCGCTGATGGTGGTTGCGTATCTCTTCATCGTCGAAGCGGCGAAAAGATACTTTTACCGCCGATTCAGCTTTCAGCCGAGCTGACGTATTTGCACTGCCGGGGCATTTTCAGTTCCTGGAGTGACGGCGATAGATGACGTAATAAACCAGCGCAACCATCACGCTGCCGCCGACGATGTTGCCGAGCGTCACCGGCAGCAAATTGCCGGCGAAACCGCTCCAGTCGAGCGATTCCGTGCGGACCCCGTTCGCGGCAACTCCGCTGTCTTTCAGAAAAATGCCCAGTGGGATGAAGTACATATTGGCCACGCTGTGCTCAAATCCCGCAGCGACAAAAGCGGAAATCGGAAATACGATCGCGAGCACTTTGTCGGTCACCGTGTGTCCGGCCAGCGCGATCCACACCGCAAGGCACACCAGCAGATTGCACAGGACGCCCTTGAAAAAAGCCTCCACGAAGGGCATCGAGGTCTTGGCGGCGGCGATTTTGAGATAGGCAAGGCCAACCGCCCCCTGATTCATGTCCGCATGATGCGAAAAATACACGACCGCGGCGAGCCCGATTGCGCCAACTGCATTGGAAACGTAAACGAGCGCCCAGTTGCGCAGCAGTTCCCTGCTCGTGATCTTGCGATCCGCCCATGCCATGACCAGAAGATTGTTGCCGGTAAAAAGTTCCGCGCCGGCGATTACCACCAGTATCAGGCCGAGTGAGAACGCGACGCCGCCGAGCAGGCGCGCGATGCCGAAAGAGAGCTGCGCATCGCTGACGATCACGGTGTAATAAAGCGCTCCCAGGCCGATGAAGCCGCCGGCGACCATCCCGAGCATCAACGTCGGCAGCGCCGGCAGATGTGCCTTGGCGACACCGATGGACTCAACCTTTTCGGCGATCTGTTGCGGTGAATAGGCGTCGATGTCGAACATGTCGTCCATTCATCAATCATGCGGGCAGGCGGATGGCGCGTTTCGCGCGCCCCGGATTATTATTTTTTGCGCTTCTTGCGGGCAGGCGACCTGACCGTGAGAACGGGGACCGGGGAGGTCCGCAGCACTGCTTCCGCATCGCTGCCCAGAACCATGCGCCCGACGCCGCGCCGGCCGTGGGTACCCATCACGATGAGGTCGGCCTTCCATTTTTTCGCGTCGCGCACGATAACTTCGGAAACGCGGTCTCCCATCGTTTCGAACATCGAGGCCTCGGCTTTGACGCCGTGTTTGCGCGCAAGCGCGACGGCGTTGTTCAGCGCCCGTTTCCCCGCGTCACGTAACGCATCGATCAGGTCGCTGGCGTTGACCAGGCCCTCGAAGTTTTGCGCCATGATGAATTCGTCCACCACGCTGATCAGGCGCAGCCGCGCGCGCCGATCGACTGCGATGCGTATCGCTTCCTGCAGTCCCAGCGTGGAGGTGTGGCTGCCGTCGACGGGGACCAGAATTCGTTGATACATGGTGACTCCTTTGCGAGTGTTGGCGGGGCCGGCTGCGATCCGTTTCCCGCGCATGGCCGGCCACAGTGTCATTTAACACCCGCCAGCCTGCAGGTTCGTTTGATCTAGGTCAAACCACGGCAGGCATGGCGGCCGCAAAGTATGTCCATGCGACACTTTACGCGAGGCAACGCATGATTGTGCCGACTGCCGGTTTGTCCGGATCCGCGCCGCACGCAATGCTATCTGGCGGCTGTGACAGATGTTGAGGATTTTATACGACGAGGGTAAGCATTATGACGGGTTATACGAAAACGCAATCTGCAAGTCTCGCACTGGTTCTCGGCAAAATGGAAAGCGACATCAGCGACGACATGCTTGCCGCGCTCAGGCAGTCCGGCGACAAGCGATACATCGATCTGGCGGGCGAGGTCCATGATCGCGGCGACGAGTCGGTGGCCGACGAATTGATCGCGGTGGAAAACGCGCTCACCGAGCGGCACGTGCGCGAGTTGCGGGAAATCAAGGCGGCGCAGCAGCGCCTTGCCGCCGGCAAGATCGAGCAATGCGCCGACTGTGGCGACGAAATCGGTTTCGAGCGTCTGCTCGCCAATCCGATCGCGCGGCGCTGTATCGAGTGCCAGCAGCGCCACGACCGCACCTATGCTCACGAAAATACGCCCCGCCTGTAACAGGCTGGCGTTGCCGTGAAAATGCTTGCCCCAGCAGGCGGTTCGGTGCATTCACTTGAGGCGGCGCGACAATTCGTTGCGAGTTGAGCTATCGTACGAAAGAATACAGGATTCTTTGGCAAGGAAGCTGTCTTGGCCCCGAACCCTGCCAGCGTGCACCATCATCGCATTGAACTTCGCCTGCGCGAGCTTGCGCAGTTGTTCAACTCGCTCGATCCGACGCCGTTTCACCACAAAGACCTCGATCCCGATGCCGAGAAATTCATCGAGAGCTGGGCGCTGGAATTCCCGCCTGACAGTCGCTTTCACATTTCGATTCACCTCGAAAAGGCGCCGCCGGACGGCGACCCGTCCGCGCTGGTTACCGAGGCCATCCACAATTATTTCGCATACGAAGCGGAACTCGTGCGGCGCGATCTCAGGCAGTTGCTGCGGCAGGGGCGCATCAGCATGGTGATCGGTTTGTCATTTCTCGCGTCTTGTCTGTTGATCGCGGATGCGCTTTCCCGATTCGCCTCCGCGGGGACGTTCCTGACCATCGTGCGCGAGAGCCTGACCATCGGCGGTTGGGTCGCGCTGTGGCGGCCGCTGGAGATTTTTCTCTACGACTGGTGGCCGCTGGTGCGCCGCCGGCGCATTTACCTGAACCTGGCGCGCGCGCAGATACGCGTGACGACGGGAACATAGAACACAAAATTACGGATAAAGCCCGCGCAACTGCCGTGCCGACAGGATGCGCTCGCAGCCGACGATGTAAGCGGCGGTCCGCAGGCTGACTTTGTGAAGCCTGGCGACATCAGCAATCGACACAAAAGCCTCCGTCATCACGCGATCGAGCCGCGCGTTGACCTCGTCCTCGCTCCAGAAAAAACTCGAGATGTCCTGCACCCATTCGAAATAGCTGACGGTGACACCGCCGGCGTTCGCCAGCACGTCGGGTACGACCAGCACGCCGTTGTTCTCCAGAATATCGTCCGCCTCGGGCGTGACCGGGCCGTTGGCGCCTTCGACCACGATTTGGGCGCGAATTTTCGCGGCATTGTCTCCCGTTATTTGTTCCTCCAGCGCGGCCGGAATCAGGAACTCGACTTCGTCGCTCCAGAATTCATCGGCAGTCAGCGGCTCGGACGCCGGAAATCCGGCGACACTGCCGCTGCGCTTGATGTGGTCATGCAATTTGTCGGGGTCTATTCCGTAGTCGCTGAAAATTGCGCCGGATGACGTCTGCACCGCGGAAATTTTGCAACCATGCCGGTGAAACAGGCATGCCGCCGCATAGCCCACGTTGCCGAATCCCTGGATCGCACAACGCGACGAGGCGAGGGCGATATTGCGTGCCTTTGCGGCCTCTGCCGCGACGACAAATACGCCGCGTCCGGTCGCGTCGCGCCGGCCAAGACTGCCGCCCAGCGAAACCGGTTTACCGGTCACCGCGCCGCTCGCCGAATGCCCGGCGTTCGCCGAATACGTATCCATCATCCACGCCATGATCTGCTCGTTGGTATTGACGTCGGGCGCGGGGATATCCTTGCCGGGCCCGATCATGAAGCCGATTTCGCTGGTGTAGCGGCGCGTCAGCCGTTCAAGTTCACCGAGCGACAGATCGCGCGGATTGACGCGCACGCCGCCCTTGGCGCCGCCAAACGGGAGGTTGACCGCAGCGGTCTTGATCGACATCCAGGCGGCAAGCGCCATGACTTCGGGCAGTGTGACGTGCGGATGAAAGCGCACGCCGCCTTTGCCGGGGCCGCGCGCCAGATTGTGTTGTACCCGGTAGCCTTCGAAATGCGCGATCGACCCGTCGTCCATGCGGATCGGCACGTCGACGATCAGAATGCGTTTGGGGCGCGCCAGAGTTTCCGCAAACTCACCGAGTTTGCCGAGATGCGGCTGGACTCGCTTGATCTGCTCGAGATAAATCGCCCACGGTCCCATGCGGTCCGCCGTTAGAAATGAGGGCGGGTTGGAGAGGTCCATCGAACGTTGCGACGCGGTCTCGGCTGCCTGCAGCGGCAAGCGGGCAGTCAATG
>JAIOOZ010000067.1 GCA_021414185.1 Betaproteobacteria bacterium | reverse complement strand
GGCGCCGAGGGTGCTGACGAACCCGGCGAAGGTGGTGAAGTGCGGGGCGGTATCGCCGCTGAGGGCGATGAAGGTCACCTGCTCGCGGCAGGCACGCTCGATGTCGCGGCTGCGGACGATGCCCCGGCTGTAGGCGAAGAGGACGACCTTGAGCAGCATGGCCGGCGGGTAGGCGGATGCACCGGTGAAATCATTCTTGTAGCGGGTGTCGAACCGGGACAGATCGAGTTGATGGTCGACGAGGTAGTTCAGCGCGTGTTCAAAGGTGCCAGGCAGGAGTTGCCGTTCGAGATCAACGGCAATGAAGCGCGGGCTGGTGTCGATTGTCTTGTACCGGGTCATGGGAGCCTCTCCAAAGGGAACAGCCTTATGACACTTGATATCCCGTTTGGTTCACAGCAGAATGCGGGCATGAAAAGACTTTTTCTACAGCCTCGTTGAGGCTGTAGGAAAACCCTCTCGGGAATTTAGCGAATGTCATGCAGATAATTCGACCGCTCAAAACGCGCTCTAAGGGCCGATCGCCAGCCGGGGAATGGTCAAAGGACCCCCGCAACCCAGTCCAGTCAACCCCTCAGGGGGTTTTTCTACACCCTCGTTGGCCCTTTTAGGGAGGAAATGATGGCTTCCATTTTTTTCCGACTTTTGGTCGTTCTCATATTTCCGGTCGTCGGCGCATTGATGCCACTGGATGCGATTGCTGAAACCAATAACAGCAAGATTGGCTTCGTGCTTATGCATGGCAAAGGCGGTACTCCGCTGAAATATATCTCGGACCTGGCCAGCCCGCTTGAACAGCAGGGATTCCTTGTCGCAAATCTGGAAATGCCATGGTCTGGGCGGCGCAATTACGATGTTACGGCGCAGGCAGCCGAGTCCGAAGTCGAGGCTGCATTGGCTTCGCTACGGAGCAAGGGTGCCCAGAAGGTATTTGTTGCCGGGCTAAGCCAGGGCGGTCTGTTCGCACTATATTTCGGCACCAGGCATGCGATCGATGGTGTTATCGCCATCGCCCCCGGCGGTAGCGTGAGCAGCCCGATATACCGGGATAAGTTGGGGGAATCCGTCGAGTTGGCCCGTAAGCTCGTCGCCGAAGGCAAAGGCGACGAGAAGACACGGCTTCTGGATTTTGAAGGCGCCAAGGGCACATACCCGATTCTCACCACCCCGAAGGCATACTTGAGCTGGTTCGATCCGGATGGCGCCATGAACCAGTTGAAAGCAGCGCAAAGCATGAGCCCGGCCACGCCTGTATTGTTCATCGCCCCGACAAATGACTATCCGGGACTCCTTAAAGTCAAACAGCAGATGTTTGCTGCACTTCCAAGGAATCCTCGCACCAGGCTATATGAACCGGACTCGAGTCACTTGGGCGCGCCATCCGCTTCGATCAAGGAAATTATCGATTGGACGAGTGCAATTGCAAACGTGCGCTAGCCCCCACCCGGCAGTCCACGCGGACGCCGGGCGATAAAGCCGCGCAGAGCCGCTGACTTCCGCGTTGCGGCTGTAGAGAAACCCCTTTTCGAGCCACAAAATCCCCTCCGAATGGCGCGATCGTCTTCGCGCCATTTTCAGTCACCGCTTGATTGCCGGCGTCGCCGTGCCACCAGCGCCGACTTTTCCGTCGAGCCGTCGGTAGTGTCTGCGGGGCGGGCCTTCCCCGCCGTGGCTTCCTACTGCGCCTGGCCAAGCCGCGCGGCAAGCCGGCCGAGGTTGAGGCGCGGCAGGGCGGCATGGAGGCGTTCGGGATGGGCCGAGGCGTGGAGTTGCAACCGGCCGGTGCCGTGGGCCAGATCGCCGGCCAGGCGCCGGGTCTGGCGCGCCACGGCATCGGCAACGTCGACCAGTTGTGCGCGTGTGCCGATGACTTCGGTCAGCAGGGGGGCAAGGAAGCTGTAGTGCGTGCAGCCCAGCACGATGCGGTCGGCGCCTTGCTCCAGCAGCGGTTCGATGCGGGCGCGGACATCGACGGCCAGTGCCGGGTCGTCCAGTTGCAGCATTTCCACATGCGTGGCCCAGCCCGGGCAGGGCTCGATGAGGACGTCGGCGCGCCCCGCATGGTCGCGGATCAGGTGTCGCAGGCGCGCGCTCCTGGCGGTGGCTTCGGTGGCCAGCACGGCGATGCGGCCGCTCCGTGTGTCCTGCGCCGCCGGTTTGATGCCGGGTTCGACGCCGACCACGGGGATGCCGGGATGGGCGGCGCGCAGGGCCTGCACCGCCGCAGCCGTGGCCGTATTGCAGGCCACGACCAACAGCTTGCAGCCGTCCGCGACAAGGTGCTCGCCGATTGCCAGGACGCGGTCCTGAATCTGCTCTTCGCTCTTGCTGCCATAGGGTACGTGGGCGGTGTCGGCGTAGTAGCTGAAGTCGGCCCGCGGCAGGGCATCGATCAGTGCGGCCAGCACCGAGAGGCCGCCAAGGCCGGAATCGAAGACGCCGATCATGAGTTCAACAGGACGGAAAAGCGCTTCGCGGCGGCACGGATGCGGTCATCGCCGGGACTTAGGGCCTGAGATCCCGCAGGTAGTGTCCTTCGAAGTAACGCTTGGCCCAGTGGAAGATGCGGCTGGACGGCAGCACCCAGGAACGCTTTGTGGTCCGATACACCAGGATGCCGGAATCCACCGTATCGACAATGCAGATCAGCTCGGTCCTGGGTTTGGCCACGGGGTCCGCACCGTCGAGGGCCAGCAGCAGGTTCTCCGCGACGGCCTTTGCCTGAAGGTCGGCCATGTGCGCCTGCTTGGGCATCCAGTCGGGGCCGGGGAAACTGCCGGCGTCGCCGGCGACGAAGATCCTGTCGGCCTCGTCCACGCGGCAGTAGTCGTCGGCCTTGAAGAAGCCGCCGGGCGATAGCGTCAGGCCGCTGTCGGCGGCCCATGCCGGACCGGTGAGGCCCGGCATGAACAGGATCAGGTCGGCGTTGACATGGCCGCCGTCGGTGTCCACGCCCTTTTCCGAGAAACCGATCGGCTTGTGTCCGAGATGGGTATCGATGCGTCGCCGCGCCATCTCCGCCAGCAGTCCGCTGACGGCCTTTTCGCCGAGGCGCTTGCCGGGTTCGGCGGCGGCATTGAAGAAGGTCAGCTCGACGCGATCGCGTCGGCCCTGGCGGCGCAGCCAGGTATCGATGCCGAACAGCAGTTCGAACATCGGGCCACCGCGCATGGCGGAGGGCTCGTTCGGGTTGCCGCCGAAGCCCATGGCGATGCGGCCGCTGGTCATTTTCTCCAGCCGATCGCGGATCGCTTCGGCCGACGCCACGCCTTCGCAAAGGGTGAGGGCGTGCTCGATGCCGGGCAACTTCTTGATGAAGCGGCCGCCGGTGGCAATGACCAGTGCGTCGTTGGCCACCTTGCCCTGGTCGGTGACGACGGTACGGCCGCCGTCTTCCAGGCCGGTTACGCGGCCGGCGATGAATTCGACGGCATGGTCCTTGATGAAGCGGTCCAGCGGAAGGATCAGGTCCTTGCCCTGGCGGATGCCGGTGGGCACCCAGATCAGGCTGGGAAGATAGACGAATTCCGCCTTGGGGGCGATCAACGTGATGCGGGCGTCGGGGCGGCGGCGGCGCAGCTCGCGCACGGCGGTGAGGGCGGCGAAGCCGGCGCCGAGGATGACTATGCGGGCAGGGGTCATGGGCTGTTGGAATCTCGAATGCGTTTAGGGAATCAGGCGACCTTGACCGGAATCCTGCCGATCTTCGCCTGCCATTCCTTCGGCCCGGTGATGTGCACCGAGGTGCCGAGCGAATCGACGGCGACGGTGACGGGCATGTCCTTCACCTCGAACTCGTAGATTGCTTCCATGCCGAGGTCGGCGAAGCCGACCACCCGGGCCGACTGGATGGCCTTGGCGACGAGGTAGGCGGCGCCGCCGACGGCCATCAGGTAGGCGGACTTGTTGTCCTTGATCGCCTCGATCGCGGTCGGGCCGCGCTCGGACTTGCCGATCATCGAAATCAGGCCGGTCTGCTCCAGCATCA
>JAIOOZ010000485.1 GCA_021414185.1 Betaproteobacteria bacterium | reverse complement strand
CTGCGACATCGCGCGGAAACTGAAGTTGACGTTGTCGGTTCCCGCCTCCGGCAGCGAGCTGTCGCCGTAGCCGCGCAGGTCGGGCAGTATCACGTGGAATTTTTTGGCAAGTTTCGCCGCGATCTTGTACCAGCAGGTGTGATTCTGCGGATTGCCGTGCACCAGCAGCAAAGGCGGGCCCGAGCCGCCATGACGCAGGCGGATGACGGCGCCGCTCGTGCGCACGTCGAGATGTTCGAATCCCGCGAAATGCGCAGCAACCTCTTCGCTGCCCCAGCGCGTCGGATCGCGCTTGTAGTCTTCGGCAGTCGCGGTGGCCATCGCCTGCAGACCCGACGGCTTTTTCTCCTTGCTCATTATTTCCCCAAACCAGAAGCGATTGTTATGTGTTAGCTTTATATCACGCAACACACAATAAGATAAATCGGCGGAGAAAAAATGAAACCGGGTTGCAACACGGCATTGCGCATCATCGCTGCATCATGCTTATGCATCGCAGGCGCGGCAGCGCTCGCGCAGAATTTCCCGGTTAAAACCGTACGCATCGTCGTGCCGTTCGCACCAGGCGGCGCCAACGACATCATCGCGCGCGTGGTGAGCCAGCGCCTCGCGGAACCGCTCGGGCAACAGGTCATCGTCGACAACCGCGGCGGCGCCGGCGGCGCGCTGGGTGCGGAACAGGTCGTGCGCTCGCCCGCAGACGGCTATACCCTGCTGCTCGCGAATCCGGGGCCCAATGCGATCAACCCAGTGCTGCAGCCGAAGACGCCATACGATCCGATCAAGGATTTCACGATGATCACGCTGATGGCGGTATCGCCGCAGGTGCTGGTGATCCATCCGTCCATGCCGGTGCGCTCCGCGAAGGACCTGGTAGCTCTGGCGAAGGCGAAACCGGGCCAGATCAATTACGGCTCGTCAGGCATAGGTGCGATCACCCACCTCGGCATGGAGTTTTTCAAAGCACGCACCAAGACCGACATGGTGCATATTCCCTATCAGGGCGCCAATCTTTCGCTCACCGGCTTAATCGGCGGCCAGGTATCGACCATGTTTGCGGCGCTGGGCTCCATCACGAACATGCTGGGCACCAACAAGATCAAGGCGATCGGCGTCGCCGCCAATGCACGCACGCCGCTGTTGCCGGACGTGCCGACCATCGCCGAAAGCGGCATCAAGGACTTCGAGGTAGTGAACTGGTTCGGCATCGTGGGGCCGGCCAACATGCCGCGGCCGGTGGTAGACCGCCTCAATCAGGCGATCAACCGCGTGGTGCAGGCGCCCGAAACGAAGGAAAGATTCTCAAGCCTTGGTTTCGAGCCGCGCGGCGGCACGCCGGAAGACCTCGAACGTCACATCAAAGCGGAAATCGCCCGCTGGGCGAGCGTGATCAAATCGCAGGCGATCAAAGCCGAGTAGGACGCGTACCTCTTGCCACCACAGCGGAGTGCTTGTCCGCTATCGCCCCGCGCCCGTGCGCGCGCGCACCGCTTCGAGCAACGGCAGCAGACGCTCGCCGTAGGTTTTGCCGTTGAGCGACAGCGTCCTGCCGTCGCGCGTACGGATGTCCAATACCCGCCACCGCTCCAGGAGACCGGTCTTGTGCATCTCCCAGCCGGCGATGTCGCTCCACGCCGCCCAGTGCAGCGGCGCGCGCGTCCAGTAGCCGATCGATAAGCCCGTTTCCGGCACCCAATGCACGTCGCGCGGCATGAATGGCAGGGCGAACGCAGTGCTGATCATCAGGACCGCGCGCAGCAAATAAATCAAGGCATCGACAAGAGGTGGCGCAGATTTGACCCAGGCCATATACATATCGCTGTTAGTCGCCCAGTCTTTCGTCAAATCCAGGGCCGGAACGGGTGCGAAGGCCTCGGTCAGCGCGGCGCCGAATTTTGGCAGCGTGTCCCATAACAAATAGACGCCGAACAAAGCAGCGCTGCCGAACAAAATCAACGTCATCACCAACACGCGGTATTTGGCCGGTGCCCCGACGCCGGTCAATTTGGCCGTCGTGCCATCAATGACAACGGTGCCTTCCTGCGCCCGGCCCGCCACCCGCAGCGGCAAAAAAAGCGGCAGGCCTGTAGCGCGGCAGCGCGTGATCCAGGCGTGGCGGAACAAACAGAAGAAACCGGCGGCCAGCGCCGCGAAAAAAAGCAAAAACCAGAAATCAATGGCGTCCGCAGTAGTCAGAAAAAAACTCGCGCCGACCGCTGCATCGCCGTACAGCGTGCGCACCGCGGCGGCCATGTCTTGCGGAACGCCGCGCCCGCTCGCGTACATCCAGCTCAGCGCCGTTTTGGCATCGGACAACGGCGAAGTGAACTCCGGGAAAACCCTCGTGAAGATGGAAACGGTGCCACTGTCATAGGCATCGACCAATGTCTGAAACCATCGCGCCGCAGCCCGGTCGTCGGCCGGCACGACCTTGCCGTACAGATAGACCATGCCCAGCGCCAACCGTGCTTTGTCATCACCACCATCCGCTTTCGACTTGGCGTAAGCGAGCACGCGGTCAACAGCGGCAAGCGGAACATTGCCCAGAAACAGGTTTAACAGCAACGTGTCCTTCGCGGCTTCGCGGCCGCGCCGCGTCGACTCAAGGTACAGATCCACGGCGCGCACCTCGTCTTTCTTGACGCCCTCGCCTTTCTCATGCATGTAGCCGAGCACGTGGCTTGCCAAGGCGTCGCCTTGCGCGCGTGCGCGCGTCAGCCAGCGTAGTGCTTCAGCGGGGTCTTTTTCAACGCCCTGTCCCCTGCGATACAGCGCGCCCAGCCTGGCTTGGGCGACCGCAAACCCCTGCTGTGCCGACTTGAGAAACCAGCGCGCGCTCTCTTCACGCTGCGTCGGCAGTTCGCCCTCCTCACGCGAAATAAGGGCGGCATAATTGCATTGCGCCCACGCATTGCCAAGCTCGGCGCCGCGTTGGTACCACTCGCGCGCACGCGCCGCGTCGACCTTGGTGCCGTGGCCGAACTCGTAGGTCACGCCCAGCGCCGCCATGCCGACGGCGCTGCCGCCTTGCGCAGAACGCTGCGCGACTGCGAACGAATCGTCCCCGCGTTTGGCCGCATAGTAGGCGCGCGCGAGATACGCCGGCACCCCCATATTGGCCGGTGCCGCCTTTGCCGCGCGCTCGCACACTTCGATCGCGCCGGGCTGCACGGGCCGCACCGGGAAACCCTTCGCATGCACGCCGGCGAGATCGCGGCACTGGCTGACCACATTGGGTGCCGCAGCGCCGCCCGCCAGCGCCGCGCCGATCCCCTGCGTAATTGCCCACGCCGCAGCAAGCATATAAAGCGCGCGCTTTCCGATCGCCATCTCCGCATCCTTTCATCATCAATGCAACCGTGAGCCACGCGGGTTTGCGCAATAACATCACGGTCTGTGAAAGGATGACGCGGCTCAGGCGAAAGTGTCAGGATGGAGTCGCGAATTCAGCCCCCGCGTCCGGGGGAAGGCCAGGATGGGGCGGGAGAAATAAACGTGCGTAAGATCACACTGATCTGTTTATCTTTTAGAACCTTTTTTTACCGGCGACCGGAACACACTCGCCCAGTTGGGTAATTACAACTCCGACAACTCCGTTTTCCCGATCAAAATCTCCGTCTAAATAAGTTGAGGTGAATTCAAAGCGCCCGCCATATCGATTAATGCGCCATTCCTTCTTTCTTTGTGAATCTGTAGAAATCCTTGTATCAGAATGTTCACTCGTTACCCAACCAGACTCAGAAGTGTCCATAAGTTCCGACCATGCCTGCATCGTGATGCGGGGGTGCTTAACTTCCTACATTGGACACTCCAGCACTACCGCCCCAGCCTCCCCCGCAACCGCGCACAACACAGCGACCACTGCAATACGCTTAAACATCAAGACTCCCCTACTTTGGTTGTCAAAAACCCTTGAGCTGGCTTTGCCGCCTGAACAGATCCGTCGCGGCATTCGCCTATCAAACATGACGTGCGCGCCGCCGATTTGTCAGGTTTTGCCACTTTGCCCCTCTCGATCGCCGGCAACCCGGCGTGCACTCGTGCCGTCATCTGTTTTTTTCATTTTTTTGATAGGCCGTCAGCTCCGCCACCACCGCATCGAGCAAGGGCCCTTCGAACACGCAAAGCCGGATGGTACGCAAACAGGTTTCCGGATAGAGTTCGAAATATCCGGTAACTGCCTTCAAGTATGCCCGGGCACAGGCCTCGTAAGGCACGGCAAAAATCCCGGAACTGACGGCCGGAAATGCCAGTGAAGACCACCCTCGCTTGTGCGCCTGCACAAATGCCAGTTGCAGCGTCCGCGTCAGCTTGCGTTCCTCGTCCCCATCCCCCATGCGCGGGCCAACGACATGAATGACGCCCTTGTACGGCAGTTCGCCCGCAGTCGTTATCACGGAATGGGTCACGGCAATTCTGCCGTGTTCGCGGATAATGCGTTCGCATTCGTCCTCCAGTTTGGGGCCTGCCGCCTCGGCAATGGCCGCCGCCACGCCGCCCCCATGCGAGAGGCCGCCATTGGCAGCGTTGACGATGCAATCGACCCGCGTATTGAGCAGGTCGCCCGCGACGACAATGAAATATGTGCCGCACGGAAAGTAGAGCTCTGCGACTCTCGCTTCTGCCATAACTATATTATTCTCCGCGCACTATTCACGCTGCTTTCGCGGCGTTAACTCCACGTAAAGTTTCCGCCTAAAACTTGGGCTTCATTTCCGACGCCTTGACACAGGTTCCGCGAACTGACGTCACTTGTTGACTACGATCGGCGTCATTCCTCTGGCTTCTAAAATTTGCCACCGCCGCACCCGTGAATCGGTCAACTTCTATAACCAAAGTAGATACACTGTCCGAATCCCGATCAGTTCGGGTCCAAGTATATTTGGCATCTGCAACACTAACTTCGAAGCCATTCTCATTTTTTGGAACGAGCCTATAAGATGGCAACCAGTTGCACTGACCATTTCCTGGGCAGGATCCAGTCTCCGGAACGCTCCTTCCTCCCTTCCAAAAGTGCTGATTCTGAAAACTAACTGCACTACACACCACAGCAGAATCGTCTTTTTGCGCCATGGCTCCGATCGAAACCGCGAACAATGCAACGCCACACACCGCTTTCCAGAGTCCGCTTTTCATCACGATCTCCATTCAAGAATTAAACATTCGTTAAGAATACAAACCATTCCAATAACATCGCCGCCCAACTTTGCCCCCACCCCAGCCCTCCCCCGCGCATTTCATGCGCAAGGGAGGGAGTCAATTCATTTCCCCCGCACTGCGTGCAAGGGAGGGAGTTACGATTTCATTTCCGCCCCCGCATGCAATGAGGGAGCTACGATTTAGTTTCCTTCCCCCGCGTGCGGGGGAAGGCCAGGATGGGGGCGGAGAAAATAAACGTGAGTAAGATCAGTGTCTCATTCCCAGTGAAGCTGGCGCGCTGCGCGGCAAAGTTACACTGACCCTGATTATTCTCTAGTATTTGAGTTTTTCTGTTTTAAGTTCGCACGTGCCTTTCGTTGTTACCCAAGCCTGTGGATTATTCTGCCTATCTGATTGGGCAACACGTATAAGTTGAAATTTTCCGTCAACTCTACTGATGGTAAGGTGCATAGCCACTTTGCCTGAATCAGTATATTTCATGACCTGTTCGTAAGTACTTGGTGTCTTCGCTAATTCCGCCAAGTTGTATTTTTCGTTTTGGCAGCTTCTTCTATTTATGCAATCTTGGGCGCCTTTCCGGTAAAAATCCGCGTTATCACCGCTGGCTGATACAGCCTCAACTTTACAATCAAAATATTCATTTTGGTCTGCAGCACCTGCCCACCCCGCAACCGCGAGCAACGCAACGCCACACACCACTTTCCAGAATCCGCCTTTCATCACGCTCTCCCTTGAAATTTAGATGCCTGTTCAGCCTATCCAAAAACTCCACCGACATTGACGCCCGGGGTTGCACCCACCCCAGCCCTCCCCCGCACTACGTGCAAGGGAGGGAGTGCAATTCGTTTCCGTCCGCCGCGTGCAATGAGGGAGTTACGATTTAGCTTCCTTCCCCCGCCTGCGGGGGAAGGCCAGGATGGGGGCGAATCGCATTTGTGACGCCGCTGTTCACCGCGTGCGCCTGATCTCCACGCGCAGGCGGCCATCGCGCGGCGGCTTGAGCCCGTGTTGCGCAAGCGCCGCGCGCTGACGCGCGTCCGGCTGCGCGGGCCAGTCGGCCGTGACGGTCAGTGTGTCGCCGAATTCGATCAACGTCGGCTTGAGCCCCGCGTCGCGCAGCACAGCCACGAGCGCGGCGGCGCTTGCCTTGGGATCGGCGCGCGCAATCGTTTGCGTGCCGTCGCCGCGCATCACTGCGCTGTCGTCGTCCGGCGCCTCGCGTTGAAACACGATCAGCGCTGTCGTCAGCGCAAGCGATGCCGCCACCGCAATGCCGGCGTAGGGCAGCCAACGGCGCGGTGCGCGCGCGTCATCGAGCAATCGCTCCTTGCGCAGCCGGAACAGCAGGCGCTGCAGATTGCGCTCGGTGGCGTCGTCAGCACTCGCCACGTCGCCGCGCGCTTCGAGCATGGCTTCACGCATGGCGCGCGCCTCAGTCACCGTCTTCGCATCGGCGCCGGCCGGATCGCGCCCGGCGAGTGCCGCGAGCCAGGCATCGTCGTCGCCGGGTTTGGGATTATCGGGTGATTGCATGGGCTTCGCCGTTCGCTACAGGCACGGCTCGAAAAACGGCCGCGCCTTCTGCCGGCATTGCGACACGTATTCGCGCGTCGCGCCCTCGGTGCGGCCCAGCATGGTCGCGAG
This sequence comes from Betaproteobacteria bacterium, assembly GCA_021414185.1. GTDB lineage: Bacteria > Pseudomonadota > Gammaproteobacteria > Burkholderiales > SG8-41 > PALSA-1004. Next base: position 231 of record JAIOOZ010000485.1, on the reverse strand, counting down.
TTCCTTCATATCCCAGCCTTCCACCGCCACCAGCATCAGCACTTCGGCGCGCACGCGAAACGCCTCGCCAAACGCGGCGAAGGCCTTGCGCACGCAGTCGCGGAATCCGCTGACCGCTTCGATTTCCGGATCGGGCGCGCCGCCGGCGAGAAAAATCAGATCATCGTCCTCGACCGCCTGCTCCGGCCGCTGGCGGCGAAAGTGATCGGTGAGAGCGTTGCGCGCGATGCG
>JAIOOZ010000484.1 GCA_021414185.1 Betaproteobacteria bacterium | reverse complement strand
GGCCGAGCGGTCGACTTTGGACGGGTCTTTGCCGGAGAACGCGCCGCCGCCGTGGCGCGAATAGCCGCCGTAGGTGTCGACGATGATTTTGCGGCCGGTCAGGCCGGTGTCGCCCAGCGGCCCGCCGATCACGAAGCGCCCGGTCGGATTGATCAGGTACTTGGTGTCGCTCTTCAGCATGTGTTTTGGAAATACCGGTTTGACGATTTCCTCGATCACCGCTTCCTTGATCTGCTCGTGGGTGACGTCGGGATGGTGCTGGGTCGAGATCACGACGGTTTCGATCTGGGTCGGTTTGCCGTCGATATAGCGCACGGTGACCTGCGATTTGGCATCGGGCCGCAACCACGGCAGGCGGCCGTCTTTGCGCAGCTCGCCATGGCGCTCCATCAGGCGGTGCGAATAGTAAATCGGCACCGGCATCAGTTGCGGCGTTTCATCGCACGCGAAACCGTACATCAGGCCCTGGTCGCCTGCGCCCTGGTCGAGATCGATGCCTTTGCCTTCATCCACGCCCTGTGCGATATCGACGGATTGCGCGTCGTATGCGGTCAGCACCGCGCAGCTGCGATAGTCGAAGCCGATCGAGGAGTCGTCGTAGCCGATGCGCTTGATGATGTCGCGCGCGATTTCGCTGTAATTGACCTTGGCGCTGGTGGTGATCTGGCCGGCCATCACCACGAGGCCGGTGGCGACCAGCGTTTCGGCAGCCACACGGCCGTGTTTGTCCTGCGCTAAGATAGCGTCGAGAACGGCGTCCGAAATCTGGTCTGCGACCTTGTCCGGATGGCCTTCGGATACTGATTCAGAGGTAAACAGAAAATCGCTCATTGTTTGCGGCCGGTCAAAATGATAAAGGCGCGCATTATAACAAATAACATCGACACCCCGAATCGAAGAGAATGACCCGCATATTGCTACCCCCGGCCGGCTTCGCGTGATGGTGCGGCTAGGCCTCGCGCTGATCCGGCTGCTGCACCTGCTGCCGCTGGCAGCGCTGGCGCGGATGGGTGCGGCGCTCGGCACTTTGCTGTATGCGCTGGCGCGCGCGCGGCGCAATGTCGTGCTGATTAACCTGCGGTTGTGCTTCCCTGAGCGCAGCGACGAAGAACGGCAGCGGCTCGCACGCGCGCATTTCCGCGCTTTCGGCCGCAGCCTGCTCGAGCACGGCATTCTATGGTGGGGCTCCAAAGCCGACGTGCAGGCGCTGGTGCGCGTCGAGGGGCTCGAGCACTGGCGCGGCGTGACCGGCCGGCCGGTCATTTTGCTGGCGCCGCATTTCATTGGCCTCGACATGGGCGGCATCCGGCTGGCTGCCGAGTTTCGGCTGAATTCGGTCTACAGCCGCCAGAAGAGTGCTGCGGCCGACGAAATTTTCATCCATGGCCGCACGCGCTTCGGGCAAACCACCTTGTTCGCGCGCCAGGACGGCATCCGGCCGATGATCAAGTCGCTGAAGAGCGGCGAGCCGTTTTATTACCTGCCCGATATGGACCTCGGCGCGCGTGATTCCGTGTTCGCGCCGTTTTTTGGCGTCGAGGCGGCCACTATCACCGGCCTGTCGCGCATTGCCGCGCTGGCGGGCGCGGCTATCGTGCCCTGCGTTACGCGCCAGTTGCCGGGGAGCGCCGGTTACGTCGTGACTTTCTACCCGGCGTGGCACGCTTTTCCAAGCGGCGATGTCGCGGCCGATGCGCGGCGCATGAATGCGTTCATCGAAGAGCGCGTGCGCGAAATGCCCGAGCAGTATTACTGGCTGCACAAGCGTTTCAAGACGCGGCCGGAGGGCCAGCCGAATCCGTATGCGTAAATTGAGAGACGCTGGGCGAAAGACGAGAGACGTGAAGGGCGCAGAAAAAACGGCCACGCGGATCACGGCCTTGACGACGGCGGATGTCGATACGCTGTGCGCGCTCGCCGGCGAAATCTGGCGTGCGCACTATCCCGCCATCATCAGCATGGCGCAGATAGAATACATGCTGGCGCAGCGTTACAACCCGGCGGTCGTGCGCGAAGAGTTGCAGCGCGGCGACCTGTGGTGGGACCAGTTGCGCGTGAACGGCGGCATGGCTGGATTTGCCTCTTATTTTTTGGCGCGCGGTGAAATGAAAGTGGACAAGCTCTACGTGCATCCTGATCATCAAAGACGCGGCTACGGCGGCATGATGCTCGACCGCGCCGTAACAATGGCGCGCGCGTATGGCTGCGAAACGCTGGTACTCGCGGTCAATAAGCACAATCGCAGTGCGATTGCGGCGTATGAGAAGCGCGGGTTCAAGATCGCCGAGTCTGTCGTCAAGGACATCGGCGGCGGTTTTGTGATGGACGATTTCGTTATGCGCAAAGATGTTTGAAAATCCCGACCAGGCCGCGCGCTGCGCGCTGCTCAAGGGCGTGAAAAACATCGCGGTCGTGGGTCTGTCACCTGACCCCGGGCGCCCCAGCTACTCGATCGCGGTTGCCATGCAGAAGTTCGGCTTCAACATCGTGCCGGTGCGGCCGGGCGTGGCCGAAGTGCTGGGGGCCAAAGCCTACGCCAGTCTGAGCGACGTCGAGGTGCCGATCGATCTCGTCAACGTATTCCGCTCGGCGGAGTTCATCGACGGCATAGTCGATGAGTGCATCGCGCTCAAACTGAAGGCGTTGTGGATTCAGGAAGGCATAGTCAACGAGCCGGCGGCGCAACGCGCGCGCGCGGCGGGGATGACGGTTATCATGGACCGCTGTGTTTACCGCGATTACCGCAAAGAATGCGTTTGAAATTCACCAAGATGGAAGGGCTGGGCAACGACTTCGTCGTGATCGATGCGACGTGCGCGCCGATTGCGTTGAGCCGTGATCAATTGCAGCGCATCGCCGACCGCCATTTCGGCATCGGCTGCGACCAAATCCTTCAAGTCGAAAAACCGCGTGCGCCAGATACCGACTTTTACTACCGCATCTTCAACTCCGATGGCGGGGAGGTCGAGCAATGCGGCAATGGCGCACGCTGCTTTGTGCGTTTTGTGCGCGACCAGGGGCTCACCGACAAAACCGAAATCCGCGTCGGTACATTGTCCGGGGTAATCGTGCCCACGCTCGAAAGCGACGGCCGGATTACCGTGGATATGGGCGTGCCGGAGTTCGCGCCGGCGCGCATCCCTTTCCAGGCGGAGCGCCGTGCGCTGACCTACCAGCTCGACGTCGGCGGCCACGCGCTCGAAATCAGCGCGCTGTCGATGGGCAACCCGCACGCGGTGCAGATAGTCGCAAACGTGGAACGCGCGCCCGTGCTGACCGAAGGGCCCGCAATCGAAGTCCACGCGCGCTTTCCACAACGGGTGAATGCGGGTTATATGCAGGTAATCGATCGCAGCCATATCAAATTGCGTGTCTACGAGCGCGGCGCCGGCGAAACGCTGGCCTGCGGCACCGGCGCATGTGCCGCGACGGTTGCCGGCATACAGCGCGGATTTCTCGACCCGCGCGTGGCCGTTACTACGCGCGGCGGCGACCTCAGTATATTATGGGAGGGTGAAGGCAAGCCGGTGCTGATGACCGGCCCGGCAGTCACCGTGTTCGCAGGCGAAATCGATCTCTAGACTTCAGAATCAATTTGAAACCGCAGATAAACGCAGGTAAAACCAAATACAAGCCACAGAGGACACAGAGTTCACAGAGAGAGAGCAAACCCGGCCAATGCGATTGATTTCCGCTTCTTTGTATTTCTCTGTGTGCTCTGTGAACTCTGTGGCGAATGTTTTTTGAATCTTTTGACGGCCAATCGCATTAGAAGAAAGTTTATTAACAAAGGCACCAACGATGACACCCGAAGCGGTCGTGAATTATCTCAAGCAGCACCCGGAATTTTTTGAAGAGCATGCGGATTTCCTGGCGACCATCATGATTCCGCACCCGCACGGCGGTCGCGCGATTCCGATCAGCGAGCGCCAGATCCTGACGCTGCGCGACAAGAGCAAGCAGCTCGAAGACAAACTGCGCGAGTTGATCGTATTCGGCGAGCAGAATGACGCGATCGGTGAAAAACTTCACCGGCTGACCCTGGCGCTGGTCGCCGCGGGGGATATCGATTCGGTCGTCGCCGCGCTGCATTTCAATTTGCGCGAGGATTTCGCGGTGCCGCATACCGTATTGCGTTTGTGGACGAATGGCGAACACCCGCAAATGCCCGAATTCGATGCCGTGAGTGCCGCGGCGCGCGATTTCGCGGAGAGCCTCTCCAATCCTTATTGCAGCGCGCACGCCATGGTCGACACCGCGGAATGGTTCGGCGAGTCAGCCGCACATCTGAAATCGTATGCGTACGTCGCATTGAAAAACGGCACTTCATTCGGCCTGCTCGCGATGGCCAGCGAAGATGCTCAGCGTTTTTACCCAGAAATGGGCACGCTCTACCTGAAGCGGCTGGGCGAGATGGCGGCGACGGCGCTGCAGCGTTACATCGCGTGAGTGGTCATACGTGAGGCATGAGGCGGAGAAGACAAAACCCTCTTCCGTACAAAACGCGGGTGCGGCGAAGCTGCTGAAGGAGTATCTCGGACACCTCGCCAACGAACGGCGACTGAGCCAAAACACGCAATTGAATTACCAGCGCGACATCGCCGCGCTGATCGGGCTCGCCGATGACACGCCGCTGGCCAAGCTGGAGTTACACCAGATCCGCCGCTTTGTTTCCCAATTGCACGCGCGCGGACTCGATGGCCGCAGCCTCGCGCGCATGTTGTCGGCGTGGCGCGGGTTTTATCGCTATCTCGCGCGCGACCACGGTTACGCCAACAATCCCTGCGTCGGATTACGCGCGCCGAAAGCCAAGAAGTCGCTGCCGCATGCTTTGTCGCCCGACGAAGCCGGGCGCATGATGAACATCCCGGGTGACGACGATCTCGCGCTGCGCGACAAGGCAATCTTCGAACTCTTTTATTCGTCGGGGTTGCGGCTGGCCGAGCTCACGAGCCTCGCGCCAGCCGACATCAATTTCGGCGACGCAACGGTACGCGTGACGGGCAAGGGTGCCAAGACGCGCGTGGTGCCGGTCGGCAGCCACGCGCTTGCCGCCGTGAAAAAATGGCTGGTCAAGCGCGAACTGCTGGTCAATGAAGGTACCGATGCGCTGTTCGTCAGCAGCAAAGGCACGCGCCTCACCGCGCGCGCCATCCAGTACCGCATGAAAGAGTGGGCGCTGAAACTCGGGCTCGCCGCCAACGTGCATCCGCACGTATTGCGCCATTCGTTTGCCTCGCATGTCCTGCAATCGAGCGGCGATCTGCGCGCGGTGCAGGAAATGCTCGGCCACGCGAGCATTTCAACCACCCAAGTGTATACGCATCTCGATTTTCAGTCGCTGGCAAAGGTCTATGATGCGGCGCATCCACGGGCAAAAAAGAAGGGTTAACCGCCAAGACGCCAAGGCCGCCAAGAAATAAAAGATCAAGAATGAGGACTGTTGTTAGTCATGCCAAGAGTGTGTTGTACGGCATGCCTTTTTTGTCATTTGCGTTTATCGGCAATCCCAGCGTTATTCTTGGCGGCCTTGGCGTCTTGGCGGTTCAATGGATTTCAAATGAATAAACTTATCCTCAAGCCTGGCCGCGAGAAATCGCTCAAGCGCCGCCACCCATGGGTGTT
>JAIOOZ010000108.1 GCA_021414185.1 Betaproteobacteria bacterium | reverse complement strand
ACGATTGTCCACCACCACGGTCTGGCCCATCTGGTCGGAGAGCTTCTGGCCGATCAGCCGGCCGACGAAATCCGACCCGCCGCCCGCGGCGAACGGCACGATGAGACGAATCGGCTTGTTTGGATATGTCTGCGCAAAAACCGGTGCTGCGATCAGCGATGCTGCGAGCACTGCCATCATTCGTATCTTCATAGCGTAATGATCTCCAAATGAAATCCGGAACAGAAAGCAAAATCCAAGCCCACCTTCATGGTCTCACACAACTGCACCAAAACCGCCGCCGCCCGGCGAGCATACCGTCAATACGTCATTCTGTTTCACGCGCACCGAACCTTTCAGCGGCGCGGGCTGGCCGTTGATCATGATCTGCGTGCCCGCGCCCGGTTGGCCGCCGTTCATGCCCTGCGGCGGAAAACGCGAGCGGTCGCTGAAGATCGATATCGTGGCGCCGCTTTTCGCGCGCACGCGCAACTCGAACACCTGGCCGTCGCCGCCGCGGAATTGACCGACCCCGCCCGACGCTTCGCGCATCGACTTGCGTTCGATCAGGATGGGGCCCGAACTCTCGAGGATTTCCACCGAGGTGTTGCGCGCCGACGAGGGAAACGCGATGCACGAGATGCCGTCCTTGTTCGGGCGCGCGCCCATGCCGCCAGCGATGAACATCATCGATGAAAACGGCCGCCCCGTATCATCCTGCCCGCTCACCACGATGTGCGGACGCGGCGATGCGCTGTCGGCAAGCAGGCGATCGGCTATCTGGTCCTTCGGCAATGCCTGTGCCAGCGTGCCGAAGACCGCGGTCGTCAACAAATGGCCGGTCAGGTTGCGCGCGCCGACTGCGGCGGGATACAGCGGATTCAGAATGCAGCGCTCCGGTGCGGTCACCGTAAACGGCCGCAGCATGCCCTCGTTGTTCGGTACCTGCGGATTGATCGCGCATATCAGCGGATACACGGTGAACGCGTTGGTATAAACCAGCGGACAATTGATTGCACGCTCGACTTGCCGCGAAGAACCGGTGTAATCCATCGCCATGTCGCTGCCCCTGATGGTCAGCGTGGCCGCGATCTTGAGCGGCTTGTCGTAGCCGTCGACTTCGTATTCGTAGTAATAGCTGCCGTCGGCAATCGCCTCGATCTTGCGGCGCACCGCGCTTTCGGTGAAATTGTGGATCGCCGCTGACAGCTCGTTCAAACTTTCCAGGCCGACCTCTTCCATGAATGCATTGAGCCGGTTCGCCGCCACCGTGCACGACGCGATCATCGCGTAGATGTCGCCTATCACCTGGTCGGGCACGCGCACGTTGCGCCGTATGATCGCGAAGACATCCTTGTTCGGTTCGCCGCGCTTCATCAGCTTGCAGATCGGCAGCTGCAGGCCTTCTTCGTAAATCTCGCGGTTCTCCGCGGTCCAGCGCCCGCCCATGTCCGGCGGGTGCGCGACCACGCCGCTGAAGGCGACGAGTTTGCCGGCGCGGCTGAACACCGGCGCGACCATGCTGATGTCCTGCAAGTGTCCGCTGCCTATCCACGGATCATTGGTGATGACGACATCGCCGGGATGCCAGCCCTCGTCCTTCATCGCCGCCATGAAATGCCGGATCGTCTTGGGCAGCGTGCCGATGAACGACGGCGCGCTGGTGGTCGATTGCGCAAGCGAATTGCCGTTGCCGTCGAACAGCACGATGGCGTAGTCCTCCGCTTCGCGGATGATGGGCGAGAACGCCGTGCGCACCAGCGCCGCCGCCGACTCGTCCACGAACGAAATGATGCGGCTCCAGGAGATTTCCATGAATATCGGGTCGTCGACGCGTGGCACAGGCATGCTCCTCAGAAAGCTATTCGCAGGTTGCGATAATCGTCGACCGCGCAGTCCTGGCGCGGACCGATGACCGCGGAGAATTCACCGGACTGCACGATGGCCGGCCCGGCGAAACGCGCGCCGGGATCGAGATCATCGTGCAGGTAGACGGCGGTTTCGACGAAAGCCTGCTGGTCCGGAAAATACGCGGGGCGCGTTTTCGCGCGCTTTGCCGCGCCCGCTTTTTGCGGCGCCTTGCGCAGTTCGAAATGCGCATCATGCGCTACCGCGCGCACGCGAAAGTTGACGAACTGCACGGGCACTTCCTCGAGGTGCCGGCCATAGAGCTCGTCGTAGCCGTCGTAGAAAGCACGCACAACTTCCGGCGCCCGCAGCGCATCCAGCCTGCCTTCGGGCAACACAACAGTGCATTCGCTGCCCTGCCCGCGATAACGCATATCGGCCGTGCGTATGATTTTGACTTCGACATCCGGCGCGACTCCGAGATAACCGCGCGCCTCCGAGCTCATCGCAACAAGCATGCGGTCTACGCTTGCCCAATCGACGGCTGCGAGATCGACGAGGTGGCTGCGCACGACCTCGAACGACAGCGGCGCCGCCAGCAGACCCACCGCCGACATCACGCCGGCGTTGCGCGGGATGATCAGGTTTTTCACGCCGAGCTTGCGCGCGACCGCCTGCGCGTGCAGCGGTCCCGCGCCGCCGAAAGCGACGAAAGTAAACGTCGCCGGATCCTTGCCGCGCTCAACGAGGTGAATGCGCGCTGCAGTTGCCATGTTCTCGTTGGCGATTTCGTGCACGCCCCATGCCACATCGATGGCGGAAATGCCGAGGCGCTGCGCGAGCTTTTCCGCGGCGCGCTGCGCACCTTTGGTGTCCAGGGTCATTTCCTTGCCGGCGAAGTCTTCCGGATCGAGATAACCCAGCACGAGATTGGCATCGGTCACCGTGAGTTGCTCGCCGCCGCGCCGGTAACACACGGGCCCCGGGTCGGCACCCGCGCTGTCCGGCCCGACTTTCAGCAGGCCGTGTTGATCGATGCGCGCGATACTGCCGCCGCCGGCGCCGATTTCTATCAGTTCAACAGTCGGCGATTTGATAATGAGCCCGCTGCCTTTCTTGAAACGGTGCAGGCGCGCGACTTCGAGCTGCGACGAAAGAGTAGCGGCGCCGTTGGAAACCAGGCCGACTTTGGCGGTCGTGCCGCCCATATCAAACGAGACCAGCGTATCGATGCCTATCGATGCGCCGAGAAAACGCGCGGCTTCGACGCCGGCAGCGGGCCCCGATTCCAGTATCTTCACCGGGAAACGCGCCGCCACGCTTTCGTCCGTCAAACCGCCGCTCGACAGCATGATGTGGAAACGTCCAGCGAAGCCGAGAGCGGTCAGGCCGCGCGTGAGCGACTGCAGGTGATGCGCGGTAACCGGTTGCGCGTAGGCATTGGCAACGGTAGTGGACGCGCGCTCGAATTCGCGGATCTCGGGCTGGATCTCGGAAGAAAGCGACACCGCGACACGCGGGTAGTCGCGGCGTATCAGTTCGCCGACCGCCTGCTCGTGACTCGAGTTGATGTAACTATGCAGGAAACACACTGCGATCGCCGTCGCGCCGTCTTTTACCAACGCTGCGACGACCTCACGCGCCTCGGCAAGGTCGAGCGGCGTGATGACCGCGCCGCCCGCATCCATGCGCTCCGTCACTTCGCGCCGCATCGCGCGCGGCACCAGCGGCGGCGGCAGGTCGATGCCGAGATCGTAAATGTCGTAGCGCGTTTCCGTGCCCATCTCGATAATGTCGCGAAAGCCGCGCGTCATGATGAGCCCGGTCGCGGCACCCTTGCGCTCGATCAGCGTGTTGGTCACGAGCGTCGTGGCGTGGATGAAGAGATCAAGCATGGCCGGCGTTTTGCCCTGCTTTTGCAGCAGGCGCCGCGTGCCGTCGATGATCGCAATGCTGGGGTCCGCAGGGGTAGTCAGCAGCTTGCCGGTCGCAATCTCGCCCGTCGCGCCGTCGTGCAGCACGAGGTCGGTGAAGGTGCCGCCGACGTCGACAGCCAGTCTGAGTGCTGCGGGAGTGCTGGACATAAGGAAATGCGCGCCGCGTGAGGAATGCAGATTGTAGCGAAATGCACTTCACCGCGCTTACGCAATCGGCGATGCTCCACGATAGGGCCAGGCGCACCGATGTGGACCCGGCGTTGCATTATGAATTTCGTGCTGCTATCTTGATGGCTCATTGTTGATGTTCACCTGTTTTAGCCACCGCATCGAGGCCACATGAGAATCTTTTTCGCTGCTCTGCTTGCTCTCTCCGCGGCACTGATGTCGTCACCGCTCTGCGCACAGCCGTGTCCCGACAAGAACATCAATTACTGGCAGGGCTTTCCGCCAGGCGGCGAGGCCGACCAGTCGGCGCGCCACCAGCAGGTGGTGCTCAAGAAAAAATGCCCGTTGATAGAGACCATAGTCCAGTACAAGCCGGGCGCCAGCGGCGGCCTGATGTGGTCGCAGATGAACAGCCTGCCGGGCGACGGCCTTAATATCGTCGGCATCACGCTGCCGCACATCGTGCTGCAGCCGATGGAAGGCCAGGTCCAGTACAAGACCGAGGACATCACGCCCATCTACTTTTTCCGCTACATGCCGGACGCGATCGTGGTGCCCGAGGCAAGTCCTATCAAGACGTTTCAGGACCTGCTGCGCATGGCGAAGGAGCAACCGGGCAAGCTCACGCTCGCGGGGTCGGGCTCCAATTCCGCCAATCATGCGGCGCACGAAAAGCTCAACCTGATTACCGGCATTCAGACCATCTACGTCCCGTATAAAGGCACCGGCGACCTGGTGTACGGCGGCATCGGCGTGCCGAAGTCGACGCCGATGGAAGCGCGGCGCCGCCTGTCGGAACTGTGGAGCGCGCTCAACAACGACCCGGAAATGAAGGACCTCGCGACCAAGGCCGGCTTCGACTTGATCGACATCAATATCGACCGGGTCGACCAGTTCATGAAAGAGCGTGTACAGGCCTACATTCCGGTCGCCAGGCGCATGGGACTAATCAAGTAACGGTAACGAAACGCATGAGGCCGCCCGTAACCGCGACGAAACGCATGAGGCCGCTCAAGTAGCGCCGCTGGTGTAAAGTTCGGGCTTGACCTTCGCGACGCGCCGCCCGGCGCGGCCCTGCCATGACGCTCGAACTCGCTGTAAACAACAAGCCTGCCGCTGAAGCACCCGCGCTGTCGCGCACCATCGCCGAATTCGTCCAGACTGTCGAATACTCTTCGCTGCCGCAAAAGCTGCGCGACTTCGCGCGCTTTCACATCCTTGACGTCGTCGGCACGTCGCTGGCAGCCACCAAATTCGAGTTCGCGCAGCGCGCGCTGAACGGGCTCGCGGCGCTGGCCGACGGCGGCTCCGTATCCGTCATCGGCTCAGGCGCATTATTGCCGCTGAAAGACGCCGTGATCATGAACGGCATCCTCGCGCACGGGCTCGACTACGACGACACCCATCCCGGCGGCCCGGTGCATCCGAGCTCGTCGGCGTTTCCCTGCGCGCTCGGCCTCGCCGAATTTCTCGATCGCAGCGGGAAGGACCTGCTCACTGCCTACCTGATCGCGGTGGAAATCTCCACCCGCGTCGGCATCGCGACGAACGGCGCGCTGCTGAAAGCCGGCTATCACACCACCGGCGTCGCCGGGCACATGGGATGCGCGCTCGGCGCCGGCCATTTGCTGCGGCTCAACGCCGAGCAGCTCGTCTACGCGCAGGGACTCGCCGGCAGCACCGCGTCCGCGCTGGCCGAGCACCGCGCCGACGGCGCGTGGAACAAGCGCTTTCATCCGGGATGGGCTGGCGCAGGCGCGATCACAGCCGCCAGCCTCGCGCGCAGCGGCTTTATCGGCACGAAAAAAATCTACGAAGGACAGGACGGCCTGTTCCGCAGCCACGCCGGCACGCACCTGGGCCTGATCCAGCCCGGCGCACTGGTCGAAGGGCTCGGTATCACGTGGCGAGCGGAAGAAGTGGCGGTCAAGCCTTATCCGGTGTGCCATATGCTGCACGCCTGCATCGACTCCGTGCTTTCACTGAAGCGCGAACATCAATTCAAGGTCGACGACATTGCGGAAGTCCGCGCACTGCTGCATCCGGCGGTATTCCACAGCGTGTGCGAAAACCCCGAGCTGCGGCGCAAGCCCGCAAGCGACTACATCGCCAAGTTCAGCGTCTACTACACGCTGGCGGCGGCGCTGGTGCGCGGCCGCTGCGGCTTTGCGGAGCTCGAGGACGAGGCGCTCGGCGATCCCGCCATACTCGCGCTGGCCGCGCGCGTCTCGTACGACGCCGACCCCGATTCGCTGTACCCCGAATA
>JAIOOZ010000576.1 GCA_021414185.1 Betaproteobacteria bacterium | reverse complement strand
CGGCACGTGGTTCAGCTTGACGCCGGCCTGCGTTGCGAACAATTCGGTGGCGAGATGGCCGACGGTGCCGATGCCCGGCGAGCCGTAATTGATTTTGCCGGGCCGCGCCTTGGCGAGCGCGACGAAATCCTTGACGGCTTTGGCCGGCAGGCTCGGGTGGACGCACAAGCAGCTCGCGCTGCGCGCGATCAGCATGATGGGCGCCAGATCGCGCAGCGTGTCGTAGGGCATTTGCGCGCGCACCGACGGCGCGATGGTCAGAGGGCCCGGGTTGCCGGCGAGCAGCGTGTAACCGTCAGGCGCGCTTTTCACCACTGCTTCGGTGCCGGGCACGCCGCCCGCGCCGCCGCGGTTGTCGATGATGAAAGCCTGGCCGAGCGCCGCATTCAGCTGCTGCCCGGCCCAGCGTGCCTGGATGTCGGTCGGCCCGCCTGGTACAAATGGCACAATAATACGGACGGGTCTTATTGGGTACGATGGCTCCGTAGCAGCCGCAACGCGATAAAACCCGGCGGTTTCCGAGTCCTCCCCGCGAACGGGCCTGCGGCTAACGAGTCCGGACTCGCCGGGCACGAACGGCACGATAATGCGCACGGGTTTTGCCGGGTAAGGCTGCGCGTGTGCGTTCGATGCGCACAGGGCGATTGCGCCAATGGCGAGCCAGCATCGGGTTGAGCTGTTCATGGAAGTCCTCCTGCGTGCGAAATATGAAAACAGCTTAAATCTTGAACCGCAAAGGACGCCAAGGACGCAAAGGAAATCAAAGAGCAGTTGCAAAAATACATCGGGTTTTGACGAATGCGATCGACATTGGTAGCGCCCCGAGAAGATAGAGGAGTCGCACAAGTGCTGTCAATCATCGTCTGCGCGCACTCTGGTAAACTTGCGGCAGAAATTCAAACCGTCTCGCAGAGACCATCCATCCCGGAGAAGACAGTCATGGCAGTCAAGCGCAGCAAGGCCGCGGGCGCGCGCAAGGGCGCACGCAAATATTCCGACATTTTGTACGAAGTCAAAGACCAGGTCGCGTGGGTCACCATCAACCGTCCGCGCGTGCTGAATTCGTTTCGCGAGCAGACCCTCGACGAACTGATAGACGCGCTGAAATCCACGCGCGAAGACCCGACCATAGTCTGCGCGGTGGTGACCGGCGCCGGCACCAAGTCGTTTTCGGCGGGCGGCGACTTTTTCGCGATGAAGCGCCTCAATTTCACCAACGCCTATATGTGGAACGACCGCATGCTGGGCCTCGCAATGACGATACGCGGCCTGCCGATCCCGGTGATCGCGATGGTCAACGGCTGGTGCATGGGCGGCGGGCATGAGCTGGCACTCTGGTGCGACGTGGTGATCGCGTCTGAAAACGCGGTGCTCGGCCAGACCGGCGCCAAAGTCGGCGCATGTCCGACCGTGGGTGCTACGCAGTACCTGCCGCTGATCCTCGGCGAGCGGCTGGCGCGCGAAATGATTTTCTGCGCGCGGCGCTTCACGGCGAAAGAAGCCGTCGAAGTCGGCCTCATCAACAAATGCGTGCCGCAGAAAGACCTGGTGAAGGAAACGCTCAAGTGGTGCACCACCATGAAAGGCCACAGCGCGCTGACGATCCGCATGACCAAGCGCTCGCTCAATTCCGCTTCCGACGCGCTGTATGCGTCGTGGCAGCAGGGCATGGAGTTGCTCGCGCATGTGTGGGGTTCGCCCGAAGC
>JAIOOZ010000575.1 GCA_021414185.1 Betaproteobacteria bacterium | reverse complement strand
GACCACTAACGGCACCGCGAGCGCGGCAACCCCGCCCATCAGTTCCGGCAGCCGTTTTTTAACGACATCCATTTCCGCGTCCGGTACTTCGAGCACGAGTTCATCATGCACCTGCATGATGAGTTTGGACTTGAGCTGGTCTGCTTCGAGCCAACCCTGGACTGCAATCATCGCGAGTTTGATCAGGTCGGCGGCCGTGCCCTGCATCGGCGCGTTGATCGCGGCGCGTTCCGCCCCCTGCCGCCGCATGCCGTTGCTGGAGCGGATTTCCGGCAGCCACAAGCGGCGGCCGAACACCGTTTCGACATAGCCCTGCTCGCGCGCCTGTTCGCGCGTCACCCGCATGTACTCGGCCACCCCGGGATAGCGCGCGAAATAACGGTCCATGTATTGCTGCGCCGCCGCGCGCTCGATGCCGAGCTGGCCGGCGAGTCCGTACACCGACATGCCGTAAATCAAACCGAAGTTGATGACCTTGGCGTAACGCCGCTGCTCAGCGTCGACCGCCGGCAATTCGAGACTGAAAATTTCCGCCGCGGTCGCGCGATGGATGTCCTCGCCAGCGGCAAACGCCTTCAACAGGCTCGCGTCCTGCGAGATGTGCGCCATGATGCGCAACTCGATCTGCGAATAGTCGGCGGAAACAATATGGCTGCCCGGCGGCGCGATGAATGCTTCACGGATGCGCCGGCCCTCGGCGGTGCGCACCGGGATGTTCTGCAGATTGGGATCGTTGCTCGCGAGCCGGCCGGTGATGGCGACCGCCTGCGCGTAATTGGTATGCACGCGGCCGGTGCGCGGGTTGACCATGCGCGGCAGCTTGTCCGTATACGTCGATTTCAGCTTGGCGATGCCGCGGTATTCGAGCAGCAGCTTGGGCAGCGGGTGATCGAGTGCGAGTTGTTCGAGCGCGTCTTCATCGGTGGAAGGCGCGCCCGTCGGGGTTTTCTTCACCGGTTTGATGCCCAGCTTGCCGAACAGTATTTCCTGGATTTGCTTGGGCGAATTCAGATTGAATGGCTGCTCCGCATGTTTATGCGCGGCCGCCTCGATGTCCATCATCTTGATGCCGAGCTCGCGGCTCTGCGCATCGAGCAGCGCGCCGTCGAGCAGCACGCCGTTGCGCTCCATTTTCTGCAGTACGACCATTACCGGCATTTCGATTTCGCGA